>JANOLM010000303.1:0-6388 GCA_031419815.1 Bacteroidia bacterium | reverse complement strand
TCTGGCCAGGTATCAAACGATATGGACTCTTCTATTAAGGGTTTCTTCTCTGGTGAAGGTTGGCATCCCGAAAAGATGGTGCTTGCTCCAATGGCGAGACCCGAGTTGAATAGAAATTTCCTGCGATCCATACGTTATTATTTTAGGTTAAATTAAACGTCAAAACATTAAAATGCTAATCGACAAAACTAATCTCTACTGAATGTCGTTAAGCTAAGCCCTTTCTAATCACCTCACCTCAATTCTCTCCGGAAGAGAGGGTAAGTTGAGCTTAACTTAACGACATTGAATCTCAACCGAAATCGCCCCGCATTCACAACGGTTTTTCTATTGCTTTGGTAAGCTCATCATACCATCCTGCTCCATATTTTCGCACAAGCGGTTCTTTCAAAAATTTATAAAGCGGGACTTGCAAAGATTTTCCAAACGAACAAGCTGCCGAGCAAATACTCCACTTGTGATAATTAACTGCCTCAAAACCTTTTTTGTTTTTTGTAATACGAATGGGATACAAATGACAAGAGATCGGCTTCTTAAAACCAATCTTTCCATCAAGATTAGCTTGCTCAATACCACATTTTAAAACTCCTTTTTCATCATAGTGAGAGTAGGCACATTCTTTTCCTCCAATCGTGGGTGTTGAATAATCACCATCCTCATCCAAAATGTAAGTGCCTTGCTCTTCAATAGCCTTTAGGCCGTCAGGTGTCAAATACGGCTTTACTTCTTCAAGGATTTCATTCATGATGGATAATTCCTCTTCTTCTAAAGGCGCGCCAAGGTCACCTTCTACGCAACAAGCGCCTTTGCACTTATCCAGATGACAAACAAACTCAACATCCTTGATGTCATCCGAAACTAGTATATCCCCTACTTTGATCATCTGCTACCGTTTAAAAAGTTCAAATTGCGTGTTCCGTGTTGCTTCCACATCGCGCTGTATTGCCTTTGTTGAATACTCTCGTGAGAAGAAGCCTGTGTAATAAACCGGCATTTCCATAAGTCCTGAATCCAGTTTATGAACGGATGTGGATGCATTCAATCCGGATGCAAGAATATTGTTTTCATAAATCTGAATCAATCTTTTATAGAATTGAATATTATTGTCAATTCCATTTTCCAAACGGTCTATGTCTTTATATCCCCCCAGATATTTTTTGATCTTCTCTTTATTCTCTTTGAGGTAGTAACGATAATCAAGTCGTTTGTTTAACGCGAAGGTAAATGGTATAAGGAAACTAAATCCCAGTTGAGAAAGCTTTTCCATCATTTCAAATGGCATATCCAGTGAAAACGGATCGCACACGCAAAAGACAGCTACTTTAAAATCGCCTTTGCCGGCCGGAATGTATAACTTAAATTTTTCAATCAACTCGTCAGGCTTCCCATCCAAGAGAATCACATTCTTTCCCCGATAATATTTGTTGACCCTGATCTTAAGAGCTTTAAATTGTTCAACATCCCGCTCGCAAAAAACAAAACGCTGAATAGGCAAGTCCAGAGCCAATGCCATCAGTGGTGTTCCCGCAAAAATTTCCCGTTTGGCGCCCAAGGAATAGAGTCCACTCCCAGAAAATAAATCCACAAATACAATTTCATCAACCCTGCCCGCCAGATTGGAGACGAATGCCGTTAAATACTCCTGAATAATCTGAACTTTCTGTTTGAACCAAGGCTCCGCTGCGGTGATTCCAAACCCATCGTCACTAAATTGAGGAAACTGACTATCCATCATTTATCTACCTAGATATTTAAATTTAAAAAGTTCGACATCGAAATTTAAGGTTAAAGATTCAAAGGAGATAATTTAGTTCAGCAGCACTTAATCAAAATTCATAATATCAAGTGAGTCAGACTCATTGATCCTTTTAGCGAATCCGTTGTTTAAGTTATAATAATGAGTTGGAGACCAGAAAGAATTCAATCAGAGAATTTGTGGCATCATATTCAATAATTTATCAACGCAATCGACACGATCATCGCCTCAGCGATCTATATTGCGGACTTATTACTTTCTATTCCGCAGCAAACCGGACAACCATACAAACCTTTTGAAAATTTTATCCATTTATTTAAGATAAGGCCGTCTAAGCAACGAGCCATGAAGCATGAGTGATTATTTAGAAACGCTAAACCCTCCTCAACTTGAGGCTGTCATCAATAACCAGGGGCCGTGCATGCTTATCGCAGGTGCGGGATCTGGCAAAACCAGGGTACTCACCTATCGCATCGCACACCTCATTCAAAGTCAGGGCGTTGACCCCTTTAATATTATGGCGCTTACGTTCACCAATAAGGCGGCCAAAGAGATGCGCGAGAGAATAGAAAAAGTGGTGGGTAAAGATGCCCGCAACTTGTGGATGGGAACCTTTCACTCGGTTTTCGCGCGAATACTTAGAGCGGAAGCACATCACATTGGGTACCCCAATAATTTTACGATCTACGACACGGATGATAGCAAGTCTCTGATAAAAAGCATCATAAAAGAGATGAGCCTGGAGGACACCCAATACAAGGCCAATGTTGTTTTCAATCGCATATCATCCGCAAAAAATAAATTGATTTCCTGGCAAGAGTATCTGGGCAATCCATTGTTGATTGGAGATGACGCTGCCAACATGCGCCCCGAGATTGGAAACATTTACAAGAACTATGTCTTGCGCTGTTTCAAATCAGGCGCCATGGATTTTGACGACCTGCTTTTTAACACCGATAAACTTTTCAAAGAACACCTGGAGGTGTTGAATAAATATCAGCATCGTTTTCACTACGTGCTAGTGGATGAGTTTCAGGATACCAACCTGTGTCAATACTTCATCATTCGAAAGCTAGCTGCTGTTCGTCAGAATGTATGTGTGGTAGGCGATGATGCTCAAAGTATTTACGCTTTTCGCGGAGCGGATATCAGTAACATTTTAAATTTTGAGAAGGATTATCCTGACTTGCGAATAATAAAGTTAGAACAGAACTATCGTTCTACCCAAACCATTGTGCAGGCTGCCAATTCTGTCATTGCCAAAAACAAAGCACAGCTACCTAAGAATGTGTGGACCGCTAATGAAGATGGCAATCTTATTGAACTGATCAAATCTGTTTCTGACAATGAAGAAGGAAGGCTTGTGGCCTCCTCCATCTTTGAAGAGAAGATGCAACAGCAATATAAGTTTAGTGATTTTGTAATTCTGTATCGCACAAACAGCCAATCGCGCGCCATAGAAGAAGCGCTGAGGCGGATGAACATCAAGTACAAAGTGGTGGGCGGCTTGTCTTTTTATCAACGCAAAGAGATAAAAGATTTGCTCGCCTACTTACGCTACGCACTCAATCAACAGGATGAAGCATCCTTTCGCAGGATTATAAATTTGCCCAAGCGGGGCATTGGCGATTCGACTATCGACAAAATTGTAGTAGCTGCAAACGACCATGCCATTTCAATTTGGGAAGTACTTCAAAATGCGAGTTCTTTTTTAGGTGGAAGAGCCTCGAACACAATTGAAGATTTTGTGGCGATGATCAAGCGTTTTGGTATTGACATTCAAAACAAAGATGCCTATGAGGCTTCAGCAGACATAGCCAAATCATCCGGACTTCTGCGCGATCTTTACGAAGACAAAACTGTGGAGGGGTTAAGTCGCTATGAAAACGTGCAGGAATTGCTCAATGCTATCAAAGAATACGTAGACGATCCCGAAAAGGAAGACAAAAGCCTTGGTGCATTTTTACAGGAAGTATCCTTGCTAACGGGGCAGGATGAAAACAAAGACAACGATCCTGATAAGGTTACCCTGATGACCATCCATATGGCAAAAGGGCTGGAGTTCAAAAATGTTTACATCGTAGGAATGGAAGAAGATCTTTTTCCATCTCAAATGATGCTCAGCAGCAGGGCAGAGCTTGAAGAAGAAAGGCGGTTATTTTATGTGGCGATAACGAGAGCACAAAAGAAACTCTTTCTCTGTTATGCGTTGACCCGCTACCGTTTTGGAAGATTGAAAAATTGTGAACCCAGTAGATTCCTTGACGATGTTGATTCGAGATATATAAAAGTAAGCACCAAGTTTGGCGGGATTGATTCCGTTGCCCCTAACCCAAACTTTGCCAAGAGCTTTGTCAGTGGTATCAAAAAGACAGTAAGTTCGCAGCCCGTTGTTCGACCAACTGCTTATAAAGTAGCTTCTGATTTTGTGCCTAGCGATACCTCCACTTTGCAAGAAGGCATGAAGGTAGAGCATCCAAAATTTGGCTTTGGCACGGTGGTAAAAATGGAACAAGTAGGCGCAGAACGAAAGGCCAAGATCAATTTCAGCGATTTTGGCGAGAAGACATTATTACTTAGCTTTGCTAAACTCAAAATACACGAGAACTAGGTGAGCATTCAATCACCTAAATGTCAACAGAACTAACACTATGAATTTAGAATACAACACCCAGCGACCTGGTATTATCTTAAAAGAGTACGGGCGCAACGTACAAAATCTGGTGGATTACATCCGATCAGTGCCAGATAAAGCCAAGCGAACAGAAATGGCGATTACCTTAATTGACCTTATCCGTCAACTTACGCCTTCGTTGAAAGACCAGCCAGAGAACCCGCAAAGGTTGTGGGACGACCTTTATATAATTGCAGATTTCAACCTGGATGTGAATAGCCCCTATCCTACTCCAGAACGCGAAATACTTTTTAAGAAGCCAATGAAGGTTTCTTATCCACAAAGCGACATTCGGTTTAAGCATTACGGTAAGAATATTGAAAAGCTGGTGAAAGAAGCCATCAAACTTGAAGACCCGAAGGAACGCGAAGAAGCTGCCATTTATCTTGGCAAACTCATGAAGACTTTCTACGCAAGTGGCAACAAAGAAACACTTGACGATTCGGTTATTGTAAAAGATATCCAAATCCTTTCACAAGGAAAACTCACCCTTAGCCTGGAAAAAGTACGCGAAGATAATTTGTTCGAAAAACTCTATCGCGAACGCAAAAAGCCAAGATCACAAGGCGGTGGAGATAATCGTGGCGGAGATGGCAGAGACCGCAACCGCAATCAAGGTGGTGGCGGAGGCCGGCCTTTCAAGCGTCATAATAATCCACATCGCAGAAGAGATCAATGAGTTCATTCCGAATTAAAGGAGGGCAAAAACTACAAGGCGAGATCACTCCTCAAGGCGCCAAAAACGAAGCCCTTCAAGTCATCTGTGTGCCATTGCTCACGGGTGAACCTGTTACCATCCACAATATCCCTGACATCATTGACGTCAACAAGTTGATTGAACTGGTTGGTGATCTCGGATGCAAAGTTGAAAAACTAAAACAAGGATCTTATAGGTTCACTGCCGCTTCGGTCAATACTAGTTTTTTAAAAACTGTTGAGTATAGAAAAAAGGCTTCTTCGTTGCGAGGATCCGTGATGTTACTGGGCCCAATCCTGGCGCGTTATGGCGAAGCGAATATTCCAAAACCAGGAGGCGATAAAATCGGAAGAAGAAGATTAGATACTCACTTCATTGGCTTTCAAAACCTAGGCGCAAAGTTCAATTTCGATGCGAACGAGAATCTTTATAACATTGATGCTTCTCATTTGAAAGGTTGCTACATGCTGTTGGATGAAGCCTCTGTTACCGGCACGGCCAACATTGTGATGGCTGCAGTACTAGCCAAAGGCATTACCACTATCTACAATGCAGCATGCGAACCATACCTTCAACAACTTTGCTCTATGCTTAATCGCATGGGCGGTAAGATCAGTGGCATTGGATCGAATCTATTAGTCATTGAGGGAGTTGAGAAACTTCATGGTACGGAACACACGTTGCTGCCAGATATGATTGAGATTGGAAGCTTCATTGGCCTGGCCGCTATGACGCAATCTGAAATCACGATTAAGAATTGCAGAATCGATGCGTTAGGAATCATTCCAGAAATTTTCAGAAGGCTTGGAATTAAGATGGAGTTCAGGGGAGATGATATTTTCATACCTGCTCAAGAGCATTATGAAATTGAAACCTTCATTGATGGTTCAATCCTTACCGTTTCTGATGCGCCCTGGCCTGGATTCACGCCAGACTTGTTAAGCATTGTTTTAGTAGTGGCCACACAAGCGAAGGGCAATGTGCTCATTCATCAAAAGATGTTTGAGAGTCGTTTGTTCTTTGTAGATAAGTTAATTGACATGGGCGCCCAAATTATTCTGTGTGATCCACACCGCGCCAGCATCATGGGCCTTGATCGAAAGCAGCCCTTACGGGGAATTAAGATGTCATCGCCTGATATTCGTGCAGGAGTTGCCCTTCTTATTGCGGCCTTGTCTGCACAAGGCGAAAGTGAAATCTCCAATGCCGAGCAAATTGACAGGGGCTATCAGGATATTGAGGGGAGGTTGAAGAAGTTGGG
>JANOLM010000302.1:0-8792 GCA_031419815.1 Bacteroidia bacterium | reverse complement strand
TTTATTGATTCAGGGCTTGGGCATTGGGACTTAGGGTTTAGGGATTAGCAAAGAAATGCCAACTGATTAATGAATTTGAAAAATATATCTATGAATACACTTACAACAGAGAGGAAAGAATATGTAGTCGTTCCTAAAAGGAATATGAAAATCTTTTAGCCAAGGCTGCAAGCAAAGCAATTCCAGCCAAAAAGCTTAGCCTTGCTGATGGCAAAAAACTTGCTTACAAACTAATTGATAAATGGGCAAAAGGAAAATAACAATCCTTGACCAAGTAATACCAGAACAAACACCTAATGCCTAAGACCTAATGCCTTATTACTATTGACTATTCTTAATGGCTTGTTGCAGATCAGCAATCACATCCTTTAAATCTTCAAGTCCAACGGAAACCCTAATCAATCCTGGTGTAATTCCAACAGCTTCTCTTTCCTCATTTGTTAGTTTAGAATGAGTTGTAGAAGCAGGATGCGTAGCAATAGTGCGTGTGTCTCCCAGGTTTGCAGAATGGGAAATCATCTTTAAATTATTTAGGAACTTTCGTCCGCGATCAATGCCTCCTTTAATTTCAAATGTCACCACTCCTCCACCGTGCCTCATTTGCTTTTTGGCTAATTCATGCTGAGGGTGCGAATTGAGAAACGGATATTTCACTTTTAATACTTCGGAATGGCTCTCCAAATAGGTGGCAAGCTCCAGTGCATTCTGGCAATGACGTTCCATTCGCACTGCCAGGGTTTCCAAACTCTTTGAAAGTATCCATGCATTGAAAGGAGACATAGATGGGCCTGTATGCCGGGCAAAAAACCTTACTTCTTTAATGAGCTCTTTTGTTCCAAGCACTGCACCACCAATTACACGACCTTGTCCATCTATAAATTTAGTGGCAGAGTGTGTGACAAGATGCGCTCCCCACTTCGCAGGGTTTTGCAGGTAAGGTGTAGCAAAGCAATTGTCCACGTTCAAAATCAATTTGTGCTTTTCGGCCAGCTTTCCTAACCATTCGAGATCAATGAGATCAAGTGCTGGATTGGAAGGTGTCTCTACGAAAATCATTTTCGTATTCGGCTGGATTTTAGCTTCCCATGATTTTGGATCGGATATGTCTGCGTACGTGTACGTGATATTAACTTTGGGGAAAATGACATTTAATATCTGATGAGTTGATCCAAACACCGAACGTGAAGCAAGCACATGATCCCCTGATTTTAACAACGAGGCCATGCTGATATACATGGCAGCCATACCCGAAGCCGTGGCGATTCCATCCTCCGTTCCTTCCAGCAAGCAAAGCTTTTGAATGAATTCGGTGTTATTGGGATTTGAAAAGCGGGTGTAAATATTTCCAGGGATTTCATCAGCAAATAATGCCCTTGCCTGTTCTGCATCTTCAAATACAAAACTGGATGTTAGGTATAAGGGCATCGAATGCTCGCGAAAATCGGTGCGCTCATGCTGCGCCCTGATGGCATCGGTTTCTGAATAACTATCCCTGGGGTTCTTTTTCTCTTCACTCATGCTTTAATGATTTCAAAACTATACGTCACTTTCGCAGTTGCTTCTAATGTTTTGGCAACCGAGCAATATTTTTCAACCGACAAACTTACAGCTTTCTTCACTTTATCCTGATCCAGATTTCCGTAAAGTTTAAAGTGAGCATGCACTTCCGTGTACAAAGCCGGCACTGCATCTTTTTCCCGTTCCCCAGTAACCGTAATTTTTATATCTTTCAGTTTCTGCTTCTGTTTTTTTAGAATATTGATAATGTCAATTGAACTGCAACCGCCCATCGCGGCAAGCAATAATTGCATCGGCCTCATACCTTTCATCGTTCCTCCAATATCAGGGGACGCATCAATGTGAAGGATGTTACCGTTTTCATTAACGGCTTCTAAATGAAAATCATCGCTGACGCGACTAAGTTCTATCTTTACCATCTGTCTCTACTTTTTTGGTTATACAGGTATTTCTGTGAAAATGTGGCGGCATGGCGAGACGCCACCGGGCTATCCGTTGCAAGTCCTCGCCCTTCCCGCAAAAAGCCAGCCCTTCGCTGCGGGCTTTCCACTTCTATCCCTTGCCGGAAACTCATTTCACAGAAATACGTGTAGAACCACTTTTTTTATCAGGATAAATTAAACTTACCACTATTAACGAACCTATGCTAATGATGGCAGCTGGAACAAGGGCTGGAATTGAAATTTCGTAAATACGAAAAAAGAACCAAGCCAAAAGTCCTGCTATCATGGAGAACATTGCCCCATAACTGCTTGCCTTTTTCCAGTACAAACCAAACATCAACGGAGCAAACAAAGATACCAGGCTTAGCACAGAAGACTCCCCTACCAATTCATAGATATTAGATCGCATGCAGGCCATCACCGTTGCAATGCCTGCAAAAATTAAAACAGAAATCCGCGTAAGCAATAGCAATTGTTTATCTGTAAGCTTTTCTTTCCACAGTGGCTTCAATAGATTCTCGGAGAGAATTGCAGCCGGGGCAAGGATAGCTGAACTGGTCGTACTCATGATGGCAGAAAGCAGCGATCCGAAAAAAAGAATTTGTATAGGTAACGAAGTATGTGCCAGCACCATATTCGGCAACGCCAATTGATGATCGCCCGAAATTTGATCCGGGTATAATTGTTTTGTGCAAAGGCTGATAAAGAGCGGAAGCATTGCGACAGTGAGGTATAAAAAAGCTGCAATGTAACAGGATCGCACTGCAGTGGTAGCAGAATTTGAGGACATGGTTCTTTGAAAGACATCTTGAGATGGAAGTGAGCCCAATCCAAGAACAGACCAAGCAGCCAAATAGGTTGTCACCTCTCTCCATTCGAGTGTAGGCAAAAACTTTAAATTTTCCTTAGGCACATCGTTTAATACCACCATAAAACCGCCTGCTTTATCTGCAAGAATAAAAGCCAGCACAGCCAAGCCAATGATAATGATAATGCTTTGAATAAAATCGGTGATTGAAATTGCCCACATGCCACCGATGTACGTGTAGAAAGTAACAACAAAAGCACTGATCACAACACCATGCCAGGTTTCCATTCCGGTGACCACATTCAGGATCAACCCCATCGCCACAAGTTGCGCGGCAATGTAACCCACATACGGTGGTGCGAGGAAAATACTGGCCACTAATTCTGTCCTTTTCCCAAAACGTACTTTAAAAAAATCACCTAACGTGAGCAGGTTCATATTGTAAAGCCTACGGGCAAAAAACAATCCGAACAACAACAAGCATAAAGCAGCGCCAAACGGATCTTCGATAACCGAATAAAGTCCACCTTTCAAAAATTCTGATGAGGCCCCAAAAACAGTTTCTGATCCGAACCAAGTGGCAAACAAAGCGGAGGAGCTAAGTATGAGAGGCAAACTCCTACCTGCCAACAAAAAATCCCCTGATGTTTTTACTTTGCGTGAAGCCCAATACCCAACAAATACGGTAGTGATCAGGTAAACAATGATGGAGAAAAGTAACAAGTCAGGTTTTCTAGGTTGGGTTTAAAAATAAAAAACCTTCGACTCATATCAAGCTCCCGACAAGCTCAATTGGGATTTATTTTTTATCTCATCTGGGCTTTTTGATCTGAAAAGTCCGGCTGATGTTGAACCCAAAGTGAATGTCACCTGCGCCAAAATCATCATCCGTTTCAACTACTACAGCGCGTTCAATCATGCTAAGGCTATTCGTAAACAAAAGTTGAAAAACGTGACCCCCCGTTTCAATATCCAGGCCAACCCCAATTGAGTTATAATAAGGAGTGTTCTTATGTGGATTGAGGCGATAATAATACTCACCGCTTAAGGCAAGGCTGCGCGTAATTTTATATCTCCCACCCACTCCAATAGCGAAGTCATCATTATTCTCCTTACTCTTAACAACGGTGTTTCGATGGATAAACATGGGGGTTACCTGCACTGAAAAATTAGTAGAAAATTTGCGGGCAAACATAACTTGAGCAACATAGGACAACCGATCATCATACGTTAGCAAAGGGTTGTCATTCGGAGAAGTCTTGATATTGGTAGTGCCCATAGCGGTAATCGTAACTGGAAAATTGCGGGCACCCGTACTTTGCCGGGCAACTTTATAGCGCAGGAAACTATCAAACGTTTTATCGGTAGAGCTTCGGCCTATTCCAATACCGAGTCTATCCGTCAAACCATACTCAAAGCCCAAACGCACGAAAGCATCATCAAGACCCCACAGTGTGTATGCCCCGGAATTAATCCGTCCAAAGCGATGTGAAAAAATAAACTCCAGCGCACCTTTTGATTTAGTCTCAACGGATTGACCATTGATAATGCGTGTCCCCTTAAATGTTTGACCGATGTAAGTGGTTTCAGGTTTTTGACTTGCCTCCAATTCTTTCATCAAGTCATCCTGTGCAAACAAACTGATAGATGAAAATAAAACGATTGAGACCGCAATAATCTTTTTCATGGTGGCTATTGGGCTTTGTATGTGAATTCTATTTTTACTTCTATCTCTTCGGCAAGATTTTGCCAAAGTAGTTGTGGTATAGTTATTTTATAATCCACTAGCTTCACCATAAATTTTGATTTCATCACCCATTTTCCTTTAACAAGCTCAACAGTTCCTGGCACGTCAATATCATTGGTGACGCCATGGATGGTGAGTTTTCCTGCAGCTTTAGCTTGTTGCTCTCCCTTGGCCGTATTTTGAAAACCTGTAATCTTACCTTGAAAGGTAGCCTTTGGAAATTTCTCCGTTTCCATGTACTTCTCATTGAAGTGTTCCTTCATAAGCGACTTATCAAATTCAAAATCTTTGATGGGAATTGAAAATGCCACATCGCCAGTTGCCATATTAAAAATGCTCACCGACTTGGAATTGCGCCCATAGATATCTTCAATAGCACCATCCGAAAAAAAACTAATGGCACTGCTTTCTGCAGCATATTTTTGTGCTTGAGACAATAGGCTCTGTCCCAATACCATAAAAACAAGGATAACCTTCTTCATATTTCCAATTTAATTTGTATCAATTATTAATGGCGCCATCATCTACCCAGCAGGTGATCTCGTCAATTTGCTTTTGCGTTAAAGGGGTTCCGGGTGGCATTGTTTTATTTGCTGTCCGCGCTTTTATGTTTGCTGCATTATCTTTGGTGGTGATATACGTCCGCCAATCCTTGGATGATCCCAAAGATCCATTATGGCAGCCAGACGTGTTGCAACTGGTGTCCAGAATAGACTTAATGTCATTCGCATAGCTAACGGAAGATTTGCCACGCGCCACTGTTACATTCAAAAGCCTGGGACAATCATCACCATCTTTAACGGCCACAGTATAATTTCCGAATTTTAAATTTGTAAACGTATTCACGGTGCCATAGCTGCCCGATTCAAATTGGTATCTATAGGGTGGTTTGCCTTGGGATGCATTGACGGTGATGGAACCATTATCAGAAAAACAGTCGGTATCAGGAATAGTGACTGCAGTGGCAACAAGTGTAGAGGTTGAAGATGCCAACTCAACAATCTGGGAACTCATACACTGATAAACATCTTTTGCAGTGACTGTATAAGAGCCCGGGCCCAGGTTGGTGAAGACCCCGGAGGTTTGATAGTCTCCCGCATTTATCCTAAAATCATAAGGTCCCTCACCACCGGTAGCTGAAACCGTTATGCTTCCATCGATTGACTTGCAAACGGTCAAATCTTTCTTATCCTCTATTTTAATAGCGAGGTCAGATATGCTACAATCAATGGGTACAGGAAAATCATTGTAAGAACACGAAGAAAAAAATGCTCCCGTTGCGGCAAGGCATCTAATCAATAAAGGGCGGAATGTGCTTTTCATGGACTTGGAATCTTACTACAAGATTGTAATAATCATCGACTCCGGCAAATGATTAGTCCAAAGGGATCTCTAAAAACCTTGCCTTTTACCACCTTATCCTTGCCTCCCGGACCCGCCTCCCGAAGTCGTTCGCCTGCCTGGCCGATAGGCAGGGCAGGCAGGCTAAATTGTTCTCCATCCCGATAGCTATCTGGAGAGAAGGTTAAAAGGAGTTTATAGAGATGCCTTTAAAGTCTATTCTGGACAGGTAAAAAATGGGAACAGGCTAGAAGTAATAGTAAAGATGATTGTCTGGCCGATGAGGGTAGGTAATAAAAGAGAAAATCCCCCAAAGTCCTTGACCTCGGGGGATAATCTTGTCTATAGTTGGCTTTAATCTGATACTAAGATATGTCGAACGCCCTGGCTGGCAAATCATGATCCGATTACTGGATCATAAATCTGATAAATTGCTTATTTCATCGATGAGTTGAATTGGGGCAGATAACTCAGTGTCACCAAACCCTACCGTTGGGATGAAGTGCCCTTAGTTGAATCTCTTGTAGTTGTATCAGTCTTTAAATATTGCTTTTTGATGCGCTCCCTTAGCTGTGGCTTAGACCCCGGAAAGGAGGTTCGGCTGCTAATATCGTAGCTGAGATAGACTAACATTATAAAAAACGTGGCTGCAAAGCCCAGAAATACTTTTTTGGAACGAGACATTTCTATTAAAAGTTATTCGCAAAGTAACCCACAAAACGGCTGTTTAGGAAATTCTCAGAAATACTAAGACAGCCAAAAAAGAAAAACCTCTACAAGAAGTGCAGAGGTTTTTTACTTTAGAAATTGTACCGTCACGTTTTGGGTTTGGTGAAACGCAAGGTCTTCAACTGTTGGTACTGCGCACTATTGAGACCGAAGGCCGCCCTCACATATTTCTTCGCCAACCTGGAGGTAGAATAATCTTAATCTGTCAGACGTCAATTTAATTCCCTTGCTTAACACGTGTCACTTTAGATGGAACTAGTCCGTGTGCTTCCGTATGTGTATGTATCACGGCAAGTGAGTCAGGAGCCTCGGATAAACATACTACCGTACCAAGTTTTTCATCCACCCAGTAGTTAATAAAGTTCACATCATACTTGCCTTGCACGGCCAAGTCTTTTTCATGTGCGCTAGCCACTGCCGCGGCTGTTACACCACCTGGTTCGAGATGATGAATATCTAGAAATAGTTGCCGTCCATTCATCGTGGCTTCATGGCCGCTTGCTACCTCCATAATATAATCAGGCACCAGGCCATGGGCTTTATCATGTGTCTTGAATAAATTTGCTTGAGAGGAAGATTCTGCCAGGCAATATACTTTACCCGCTTTCTCGTCTACCCAGTATTTTATAAAGTTAACGTCAAACTCACCCTGTGTAGCCAGGTCTTTCTGATGAGCTCCTGCCACCGCTTCAAAAGTGACACCGGGCCCGATATCGTGTACATCAAGAAAAAGTTTTTTCTCTGTTGATACCGTATCCATAACTTTACTATCCTTTGGTGCGCATCCAAAAAGTAGACTCATCACACCAAGCAATGCAATAAATTTTGTTTTCATGTGTAATTTAGTTTAAGGGTTTCAAAAATATAGTTTGGTTCGTTTAGAAATTTATAAAAATTTGACTAAAACTTCAACATGGTTTTCCATTTTCTTTTTTGTCAGCGCACTGAACATTTCTCCACTGCTAATCATGCTGGCGCAAGTCTTGGATTTTGAAGGGCAGACGCGGATCTGTACCTCATACATAACTCAGTTCTATTAATCTTTTTCTATTAGCATAATAATCTCCAGCGGTTTACAAACCCTGGTCGCACAGAATTCTCCTAATATCTTTTACGAAATGGATTCCTTGCACATTCAACAGGTATTTGACCTACTCACTGATAAGTTTGGTTTTCCGGCAGAGTGGCGAAAGATATGGGAGGAGTACTTGGAAAAACAACCGCGTGGAGAGGAGGAAATAGGACTCTTCTTCGTTGGAGAAAACTCCAACTGGAGCTTGGGAATTTAATGATCTGACATACGAACACGAAGATTTGACAGGGTTCGAATACAGGCTAACAAATAGGAACAGCATTACATTTAAATGCCCTTCCAGTTTGAAAACAGACCCGAAATAAAGTTTGAAGAGAATAATCTATGAACTCTATGCCGGAAGCAACTCAGAAATCCTATGCGCTTCATTCTCTATAATGAGATTTGAAACTGAGTCTAGTTGTTCAGATCCTACGAGGTTGAAAAAAGGCATTTTTTCGTTCCTCAAAAGTGAATATAATTCAACAATAGGCGCTGACTTTGTTTTTGGAGAATCCATGACGAGGTAACACTGAGGATCACCATCAATTCCATTATTCTTGGCAAAGACATTCAAGCGCTCAATAACGCTTTCATATTCACTTATTGTAGTATTGGCACTACCAATTTTAACAGCATCTAAATCAACTGACTTAACGACATAAAGCGCACCATTAACACCAATTCCATCAAAATTAAAATCAAAGAACAGCGATGGCAATTGTTTTTTCTTAATCGTATAATCAATATCAATTCGATCTCGTAAAGGTGCGCTGAATTTTTCCTGAATGTTTGAAAGTAATCTTGACGGCTCACCTATAACTTTCAGTTTTTCAATTGGATCTTCACCTATGAATTTCAAAAAATAGTCATGAAACAATTCTGAATTAACCTCCGATTTGATGAATGAAGGTTGAGAGAACTGAAGAATGCCATTATTATACTTTGAAAGGCGAACCAGAAAATCCTTAGTAACCTTACTCTTAAATTCAATAAGGTTCATTGACTTATCTTCTAAGTCATGCGCCAAATAACTTCTTAATTGATTCAATGAAAAGTCAAGCAGTTTAGCGCTATTGGAGTTTAACTTTTTAACCAGGTCAATTTTTTGGCTTGAAAGTTTAAAAAAAACCT
>JANOLM010000301.1:0-1632 GCA_031419815.1 Bacteroidia bacterium | reverse complement strand
ATTAGTTTGAGTTAAACATTTTAGCAGAAAAGAGATGTTTCTGTTTGATTAAAAAGTTTAAAATTTTTTGAATTTTTATGCTCACTGCTTTCAACGCCTTCTGATGCTTATGCATCGCCTTTCTACATACGTAATAACCCTGCATTAGGTTCAATTCCCTTCAGAAGTTCAGTTTTTTTCAATTCCTAAGCTATTTCGGTCACGGCTGATGGCCAGATTTCAGCGGCTCCACAACACGCAAGCCTAATGCATACCCACTCCATAAGTTTTCTTTCAGCGTAGGAACACATCTTTTACATGTCTTTGCCAGGAATTTCACCGCCAAATATATTGAAGCTTCCCTGTTTTTGTCAATACCCCAAACTATTCAGCAAATGAGATTTTTAAAAATTTTGGTCAATCTCAATAACTTAAATCCCCTCTCATTCGTAGAAATTAATGCTATGTTTAACCCATGGAAATAAATAGTGTGGTTTTCTTAAAGACCGGAAGGGAATTTTCCGTTCAGCGATTTCATCCGTGGATATTTTCCGGGGCTATCCAACGGGTAGAAGGCGAACCAAAAGATGGTGATTGGGTAGAGGTAAAAGACAGCAAAGATAAAACGCTCGCTTATGGTCATTATCAAAAGGGAAGCATTACCATCCGTGTGCTTTCTTTCGAAAGAGAAAAACCAGTAGGCAATTTTTGGGTCCATAAAATTAAGGTAGCCTATTCCCTTCGGGCCAGCTCTGGCCTGCCCAATGATTATACAAATTGCTATCGCCTTATCAATGCCGAAGGTGACGGCCTTCCGGGATTAATCATTGACATCTATAATGGAGTTGCTGTGGTGCAGGCGCACTCTGCAGGAATGCAATCGGATCGTGAAGAAATTTCCAATGCATTGAAATCAGTTTATAAAGATGCGCTCCATGCCATCTACTATAAAAATGCGGCTAAAGAAGGAAGCAAAGATGGTGAGTACCTTTTCGGGATGGGCGTGGTTCCACATATTGTATTAGAGCATGGAAATAAATTTTATGTGGATTGGGAACTAGGCCAGAAGACTGGCTTCTTTCTAGATCAGCGTGAGAGCAGGAATCTATTGGGGGCTTTTTCAAAAGATAAAAAAGTACTTAATACCTTTTGTTATACCGGAGGTTTTTCTGTGTATGCCTTGCAAGCAGGAGCCGCAGTGGTTCATTCTGTTGATGCTTCGGAAAAAGCAATTGTGCTTACGCGGAAAAATATTGAGTTGAATGGCTTTGATGTCACCAAACATGAATGTTATACGGAAGACACTTTTGAGTTTTTAAAAGATAAAAAAGATGTTTACGATGTAATCATTCTCGATCCGCCTGCATTTGCAAAGCATAAAGAAGCAAAGCATCAGGCTATGAAAGGCTATCAACGCTTGAATGCAGAAGCAATGCGCATGATAAAATCAGGTGGAATTATTTTCACGTTCTCTTGTTCACAGGTAGTAGATCGGCAATTGTTTTATGATACGGTTGTCTCTGCTGCAATTCAGGCGGGCAGACAAATTAAAGTACTTCATCATTTATCTCAACCTGCCGATCACCCCGTTTCTATTTTCCATTCGGAAGGAGAGTATTTGAAAGGGTTGGTGCTTTATGTGGAGTAAGATGC
>JANOLM010000300.1:0-1779 GCA_031419815.1 Bacteroidia bacterium | reverse complement strand
ACTCTCGATTTTAAAACCTTCTTTGCTCAATACTTCCTGCAGCAACGCAGAACTTTGTGTTTCCTGAAAACCCACTTCGGCATATTCCCAGATTTTGTGGGCAATGCTTGAATACTGATCATACTTTGAATCAATAGCTTTGATAACTTCTGGTTTTGTCTTTTGGGCTTGAGCCGTAAAACAATTGAAGACAATGATCAGAAGAAAAATAAATTTGGATTTCATAGGCGTAGGATTTGATGTAAAGATAAAATTACTGTTATGCTTTTAGATCACAATTTTACAAACGGTCAGAGAGAAAAATACCTTACAATTTAATAATCTCAATTTTTTGCAGAACACGAAAGACCTGAATGCACCACACCTACTTGAATATTGTGCTGATCACTCAGGATTGATTACTTGAGGTTTGTAAACATGGACGTTCATTACTTGGGCACGAGTATAAAATCACGATGGATCTGGTGCACCAGATGATCACCCATTTTTTCGCAAGCATGGTGAAGCTCTTTTAACACAGTTGGTTCTAGTGCCAATGCATGCTCCTGTGGTTGGTAGGTAGTTCCGGTTGGATAATCGACTCCATGGGCGGTTGTCATTTCAATATGATTGCCCATTAAATAAGAGACATCATGCTCCTTGCTAAACGAATACAAACGCGAGATGCTTGATTGAAAGCTTTCCCAATTGCGCACATAAAGTCTTCCCGGATAAATTGTATCGCCAGTGAGCAGCCATTTCGTTTGAGAATCATAAATAGCAATAGAAGACTCATCATGCCCTGGTATGGGAATGATGATTAGTTCACGATGACCCAGGTCAAAGGAAACCTCTGTTTCGGGCCAATGCTTGAGATCAAAGAAATTAATGAGTGAATCTTTAGTGGGTGATATAATCCGGACGCGAGGTTTGTTTAGAAACTGATGATCACCTCCATAATGATCATCATGACTGTGCGAGTGAATAACAGTCAAAGGAAGTGCTTTGCCATCTGCACCCTTTAGATTCGACAGAATTTTATTCACCGTTTCATAAAGTGGAAAAGAAGATTCCGCTGCTTCCGCACCTGTGTCCATCAGCAGTGCTTTGTCAGTGCCAATCAACAGATATAGAAAAGGGGCTTCGTAATGCACACATTTGTTTTGCCGTATGATAAATGTAGTGCGATCATATTGAACAACCTGTAACCCTGGATCCGTGTTTTGACTGCACGGATCTGATCCATGAATCCACGACTGCTTTCCAATATTGATAGACTGCTGACCAAATAGGATATAACTATTTGCCAACATCAAAATAAGGACTAACCTAACTACAGCATAAAAATTTAGAAATTTCATTTTTAACAGGCCCATTCGGATTTCAGTTGTTTTTGCGAGTTGATTGCCCTGAAATTAGGGAGTAAGATAAGAGACCGTTTGCACATTATTCATTTTCTTTTACTCCTAATTTTTTTAGCTTACCACTCAAGGGCATCTTAAAAATAGTGTCTTTGATCACTGCCATGAATCAATAACCCTAATAATATTAACATGAAAAAGCTATTGCTGCTCCCATTGATCGTCTTCGCGCTAAATGTCCGTGCGCAAGAGTCCGTAAAAAAAGCGCCTGAGGTAAAGGAGGGTGATGGCCCCTATGTACAACTCATCATCCGTGGTGTAACTCTGATTGACGGAACGGGTGCACCACCCGTTGGCCCAGTTGACATTGTAGTAAAGCACAATAGAATTGTGAGAATTGCCAGCATCGGTTTGCCTACTCCGGGTATGGCCAGCGATG
>JANOLM010000299.1:0-5474 GCA_031419815.1 Bacteroidia bacterium | reverse complement strand
CGATCGTATTTCCGGTCAGCAACAAAATTTGCTCTTACTGTTGCAGCCTTAGCAGCAGCTAGTGAATCTGCCAATCGGATTGAATCCAATACAAATGCAGCGCGGCTTGCCGTGAGGTCTACCGCCTCGTCTTTACAAGACCATACCAATGCTGCAATTATGCACAGCATCATGGCAAGGCTCATTCTTAATTTAGTTGTTTGTTTCATAATGTAGGGGTTTTTGAAATTTGATTTATTTGTTTTTAGTTAGTGTTAAAAGTTAAAGACAGTCATGCCAACATTGAAGGAGAACGTAGAAGTTCTCAGGTCGCCTTGATAATTTTTCAGGGTGGAGTTCAAATGAGTTAAGGCCGCACCGCTTTCGTTGATAATGGTTAAATTCTGATTGTAACGAAATTCTAACGATAAATCCTTAGAGCCCATCTTAAGGTCAGCCCCAACACCTATCAAAAAACCAACTTGGCTGTACACATAAGAACCTGAAACATCGGCAGATGATCTTGCTATATTTTTTTCATATCTGCTGGTGGAGACTTTGTCAAAAGACTCACGTGAAGCGATTGTAAATCCGTAATAACCACCCCCAAATAATTTGGGTTGAACAGCATTTTCTTCCATTCCTGGAATGCCAATCTCCGCCATAAGTGGTATCTGTAAAGTGTGCTGGGTTAATTTCACGTTCTCATGCTCAACGGAAGGGAAAGAGAGTGCGTAATAATTCTCCACGGTTCCTCCCTGTTGAAAGTAAAGAATCTCGGCACGTGCCGTAATAAAACTAAGTACCTGGTATTTAGCATAACCACCGACATTAAACCCCAGAACACTGATATCGCTAACGTAGTAGCGCTGTTTAATTGGGCTTTCAGTCTTTGTTACTGTTGGGGGAGTGGTTGTGGTTCCAGTATAAGATTGTGATTGAGACATGTGAATGTTATTCTCCACTTTACCTCGGCTCGTAAAGAGTCTAACTTTGTTTTCTGGACGAAAGGAATTGGAATTTAATCCAGCCTTAAATCCAACCCTAATTTGGGCGTGCGTCTCATTTAGCATGGTTGCTAAAAGTATGGGGATAAAAAAGATGAACCTGTAATTTTTTGTTTTCATGCTGTAGGGGTTTTAAAGGTGATAAAGGTAAATAAGTAACCAGAGGTTGTAAATACCTCTTTTTGGGTATTTATTTTTAATTAATGGTTGAACATTGAATTGTACAATAACACGTTCTCAATTTGTCAATTTGAGTGGTTAAAGATGTGGTGTTTAATTAGTAACTAAAATACCTATAAAGTGGTATTTTTCAGTAAAAGGATTAGAAAATTGAACAAAAAACGAAACATCCGCGCAAAATGATTTTTTTTGGACTATTTCAATTCTTATACTTTGCCTTATTCTTTTCCCTTCTTAAAGATCTCAGGACAGAGTCAATAGAGCTAGTAATGCTGTAAAGGGGCAATTCCAGACCTCAGCATTTGTCCCTCTCCAATTTAGGAGAAGGACAAAAGAGAGTTTTTAGAGAAATAATCTATTTAAGAGTCTTTTGCAACTCTTCGTTCATTTTCTGATAATCTCTGTTATTAGCTTTTTTTGCTTCCGCCAGGGAAGTGGTTGAAGTTGCCATGGCACCGGCCTTGTCACCAGCCGCTTTTTGAATGCGGGCCTTTTGATACAGAACCCAGAAAGCTGGATTTGCTTCCGCAGCTTTGTTTGCCCATTCCAATGCTTGCTTAATGTCTTTGCCATTCTCTAAATAATAGACGGCAGCATTGAGGTAGTTGCCAGGTGTTACTTTGGTAGAAGCTTCAATGGACTTCATCACTTTGGCATCATAATCAACACCTATAGAAAACTTTACGGAAGTATTTTCCCAGGCAAGCTGCACTTTTGCGCTCTTGCTGTCGTCAGCTATGTCACCTATGTTGATTGTGAAGGTTTCCACTCTTTCTGTCAGCTTTTCAGATTTTACTTTAAAATTAGCTGCCTCTTGAGTTTTGTCATAACCATCTGTATTGCCACCAAGTTTGACGTCCTTATATATGGCGATTGTCCACTCTGAGGCACCTGGCCATGAGAAGATTAAATATTCTCCCTTAGGAACAGCTATTCCCTCCACCTTCACATCGTCACCGAATGTAATTTTGGTTCCGCTGTTAGCACCTGTTCTCCAGATAGCACCATAAGGAAGAAGAAAATCGGAACCTTCTCCAAATATTTTGCGGCTTTTTGCGCGCGGACGTGAATAATCGATCTTAACATCAGTAAGACCTACCACTGTTGAAGTGGATGCTGTCGGGCTGGGTTGCGGAGTTTGCACTTGAGCTGTACCCACGAAACAAATCAGAGCAAGGAAAATGATAAGTGTATTTTTCATATTGATTTTATTGTTTTTAAAGTTAGGGCACCAAAGTTACCAGAGTTTTAGATAAAGCAAAAAGGTTAATTGTTATCCATATTGCTTATTCGTTAATTTATTGTTAACCAACAGCTTTTACTTTTACATTTGATTTTTTTGCGGTTAACGATTTGCAGGATGAAATTAGACGGGTCTTTTTATCAGAGAAAGGATGTTGTGCGAATAGCCAAAGAATTATTAGGCAAAGTACTGCTAACCAATATTGACGAAAAAATTACCGGTGGAATTATTGTGGAGACAGAGGCTTATTCTTATAAGGAGAAAGGATGTCATGCTTACAACAATCGTATGACGGAGCGTAACAAAGTCATGTTTAAGAGTGGTGGACATGTCTACGTTTATTTGTGTTATGGTATTCATCATCTTTTTAATGTGGTAACAAATGTGGAAGGAAAAGCTGACGCTGTTTTGATACGCGCGTTAGAACCTGTTGTTGGAAAGAACTATATTTTGGGAAGGATGAAATCCGATTCTATAAAGCGGACAACTTCCGGCCCCGGCAAGTTGACTAAGGCTCTGGGCATTGACAGGGAGTTGAATGGTGACCATCTTTTGAATGACAGGGTATGGATTGAAGATCAGCGAATTAAGATTTTGAAGAATTCTGTTATTGCGAGCCCACGGATTGGCATTGATTATGCAGGTGAAGATGCAAGCTTGCTGTGGCGGTTTACGATTAAAGAAAACGAATGGATAAGTCGTTGAATATTTTAGATTTCGGATTAAAAGTTTTTGATTTTCTAATTTGGTTAGAATATTCAGAGCGCGACAAAATCCAAAATCTTAATTCTAAAATCTTAATTTGCGATTATGAAATTATTACTCAGTGCCATTTTACTTCTATCCTCTTATATAGGACTAACTCAAGACATTGATTCAAAATCATTTAGTCAGGTCAAATCACCTTATGACGAACAAAGCCCAGTCATTAGTCCCGATGGAAAGGTGTTGTATGTTACATTGGCCAACCACCCACAAAACATAGGTAGGAAAAAGGACTTAGGCGATATTTGGATTTCAATTCTAATGGGAAAGAATTGGACTAATCCGATCCATGCTGGCAATGTTCTGAATGATAATGGATACAATGCAGTTGCTGGCTTTTCGGCCGATGGTAATACTATGTTTTTGATGAGCCACTACAACGCATCAAAAG
The DNA here is from genome assembly GCA_031419815.1 of Bacteroidia bacterium. Taxonomy (GTDB): domain Bacteria; phylum Bacteroidota; class Bacteroidia; order Cytophagales; family Cyclobacteriaceae; genus ELB16-189. The sequence goes on along the minus strand of JANOLM010000299.1, from coordinate 1,909 downwards.
CCCAGGCCAAGACACAAGGCATTGCCTATTCTAGAAAAATAAGTTCAGGCTGGTCAAGTCCTGAAAATATTACCATTCCCTACTTTTTAAATCGATCATCAAATTTATACGGATACGTATCTCCTGACGAATCCACTTTTATTTTTTCTGCTGATTCGTACAACACAAAAGGAGCGGAAGATATTTATGTCAGCTTTCACAAAGGAGGTGGCCAATGGACGGAACCAAAGAACCTTGGCGGTTCAATAAACACTGCTCTTCAAGAATTAAGCCCAAGCCTGAGCGAAGATAAAAAGACACTTTACTTTTCATCAAATGGCCGTGCAGGTTATGGAAGCTATGATGTTTATTATTCACAACGTCTTGATGATACCTGGACGAATTGGTCCACACCAGTAAGCCAAGGCGCAAAAGTCAATTCAGAAGGGCGTGAATTGTATTATCGGACTTGCCCCCAAATGGGTTTGGCTTTATTCACCAGCACGCTAAATAGTGACGGCTACGGGGACGTAAGAATAGTGGAGATAAAGAAAGAAGTGCAGGATTCACTTATTGCCAAAGTATTAAAAAATGCACCCGATACTGTAGTGAAACTTGTTGAGATAAAGCGCGAAAAACCGTTGACTACAGATGATAAAGTGGTGAAGGTGTTTGGTAAAGTGGTCAACGCAAAAACGAATGCACCTATCATGGCTAGCCTTAGTTTTGAATCTGATACACTGCGTGTCTCAAACTCAATTGTTGACGGAAACTATTCGATCATGATTCCCTCGGTAAATGAGTATGTTATTAAAGTGGAGGCGCCAGGGTTTGTTGGCAACATGGAGCGACTGGACATTCGCACCTTTGAAATGAAGCAGCTTGAAATGAATTTCAAACTTCAGCAAATTGAGATAGGCACAACGGTTAACCTAAAAAATGTATTGTTCCAACAAAGTACTGCCACTCTTTTAATCGAATCTTCAGATGAGTTGAACATGGTGGCCGACTTTATGAAGGCCAATCCGCAAGTTGAAATTGATTTAGCAGGCCATACCGATAACCGTGGACTTCATGCTCACAATGTAAGGCTTTCAAAAGAGCGTGTTGAAAAAGTAAAAGAGTACTTAATATCCAAAGGAGTAGAACCAAAGCGCATCACTGGCCAGGGCTACGGTGGCATAAAACCCATTGCCGACAACGATGCAGAAGACACCCGGAAATTAAATAGGAGAGTGGAGTTTACGATTGTGAAGGACTGAGTAAGTATAAAGCCATCAGCGTAAAGCCGAAAGCAGTAATCGCAACTTTAAGCTTTCGACTTTTTGCTTTAAACTCCGTTTAATATCCAGCGGCAGTGTCATCACCTCTCGGATCCGCTCCGGCTTCAAGTTTGCCATCTTTGCGAATGAGTATAGCATCCACTCTTCCAATTCCTCTGCGAGACATAAATGTATGGCCTAACTTCACTAAGGATAAACTATCTTCTTCAGTGATGGCATTGATTTCCTGATAGATCGTATCAGGAAACCATTGGCTATGCACTCGTTTGGCGGTCACAGCTTCCTGCATGGTCATGTTGTGTTCCAATACATTTAAGATCGTTTGAAAAACGGAAGTGATGATAGTCGAGCCACCGGGAGTTCCCACTACCATCAATAGTTTTCCATCTTGTTCTACAATGGTTGGTGTCATTGAACTTAACATGCGCTTGTGTGGAAGAATTTTATTGGCTTCGCCTCCGATTACACCATACATGTTTGGTGTGCCTGGCTTGGCGCTAAAATCGTCCATCTCATTATTCATAAAAAAACCAGAACCATCTACAATAACAGTAGAACCATATCCGCCATTCAAAGTAGTAGTCACAGAAACTGCATTGCCTTCTTTGTCGACAACTGATAAGTGTGTAGTCTGATCCGATTCTCCG
>JANOLM010000298.1:0-2762 GCA_031419815.1 Bacteroidia bacterium | reverse complement strand
TGAGTTGTTGCTTATTAACCCAGAAAGAGGATTCTCCCTTTATTAGCATAGCTGTTTTGGCAATTGTTTGTTCGGTACCCAAGGACAAAAGCAGATGAATATGGTCGGGTACGCAATTAATTGTATCAATGAAAATTCCCTTTTTAACACTGTTTTCTTTGATGTGTTGTAGCAATAATGGTTTTAGTTCTTTTATTAATAAGGTTTTCCCGGTTTTTGGTTGACCAAATATAATGAAGCAGGACTTTTGCGTATGGCATATTTTGTGATTGTTTTGGCTAAAGCCAATTGCTATTTATTTTTTATCCACGACCTAAAGGTCGTGGCAAATAATGCGTGCAGAAATCAGATTATTTCAAGATACCTCTTCAACTCCCAATCGGTTACAACTTTAGCAAATTGTTTCCATTCCCACTCGCGGGTAAGGCAGAAGTGTTCTACAAATTTTTCTCCTAACAATTCTTTTGCTAATGGAGACTCTTTCATTTGTGCTGTGGCTTCCGCCAGATTTTTTGGAAGTGTACCATGCGATACATCGCGATAACCGTTTCCACTAGTAGCCTCTTGCAATTTTAACTTATTCTTAATGCTGTAAAGCCCAGACGCCAGGCAAGCTGACATAGCGAGATAGGGATTGCTATCAGATCCAACAACCCGCGTTTCAAGCCGTGATGATTTTTTACTACCCGGTAGTGCCCTTAACGCAACCGGTACGATTATCAATTGCCCAGGTCAGTGTTGTTGGTGCCCAGGCTCCTTCTACCAATCGCTTGTAGCTGTTGATAGTGGGGACTAATTCCCAGTTCATCCGCAACTATCTTCGATGACATCCCTTTAGCTATTAAGTTCAACACCGGATCACATTTAAAAGTTGGGGAGTTAGAGGCGCTAATGAACTTTTGCATAAAAGGTAGACGTTGAAATGTGGAGAACTCTAAAGGGTAATTCTGTGGTTAATCAAAGATTTGAACGTTTGGGAGTTCCCCACATTCCAACATCAGTATTGTGACAATTGCCTTTTAGATATTTTGACTTGTTTAAAAAGAACTCGTCCCCAACTTTTGAGGCTGACCCTCAACACCTCAACCTCACGGCTACCAAACGTTGCGGTGGTAGTGTCTTTAACCTGTGGAATGACTTTTTCCTCGAGGTCGAATGTATAAAACTGTTGGCGCTCGTTGTCCTTGTCATCTAAAATAGCAAAGACAACCTCATTCAAATAATTCGAATGGGCGATGTCGGTAAAATATTTTAATGCGTGCCTTATTTAAAATCTCTTTGCTAATACAAAAACCCGAATAGCCAGAGCGGTATTCTATTTTGATAAGCTGTTTCAATGCCATCTAATGCCAAATAGCTATTGCGCACATTTTTTACTTGGCTCTCGCCTTTGGAAGATCCGCCTATTTCGAATGTCCATTTCTGGTTAATAAGAAAATCGGCTTTTTTAGGGAGGGAAACAGCGTAGCCAGCATTACGCAATTGATTTAGAAAAAAAGTTTCGCGAAGACTTCCCACCTCGGGTTGATCTTTAAGGGCAAATGCCAAATTGGTATTTTCAAGGTAAATCTTATCGGGTTTTTGCAGGCTCGCCACACCTTTGGGCTGTTGATAGATTAAATTGAAAAGGCGTGCCCGCTCCAGGTGTTGAATAAAGTTGTTAACGGTATCGCGTCCTAGTTTCATTTTGTTGGCTAGCGAAGCGATGTTAGGGGTAAACGGAACCGATTCTGAAAGCACGCCCAGTAACTTTTTGATGGTGACTACATTTGCGGCTGTATAACTTTCAATGGCGGCCAAATCGGTTTCAAGTACGGTGTTGATCACTTGGTTTAGCTTCACAATGAAGTCCCCTTCGGGCTCCTGAAAGCTAAAGGGGAAATAACCATGACGCATATAATTTTTAAACAACGGCAGTATCTTTTTGCGAAAATCGAGACGGGAAATAATGCGCTGCGGATTTTTTACGATCTCTTCCATTGTAAAAATCGGATAAACCTGGCCGTGAAAAAAGTGCAGGTACTCGCGAAACGAAAGCCCCGTTAGCTCGTACGACAACACTCTTCTGCTTAAATCGGCTTGCCCTTTTTGTATTTCTAATGCAGACGATGCGGTAAATATTATCTGGAGGCCTGGATGCCCATCATAGATATTCTTTAATTGTGTTGACCACTGAGGGTACTTATGAATTTCATCAATCAATAGAACCTGTCCATTGTTTTTTTCATACTCTTCAGCCAAATCAAGGAGCGAGTGATCGTAAAACCACGGATGGTCGGCAGTTACGTATAGCCCGTTTCCATCCAAATGATGCTTGAGGTGCTGCAACAAGAGCGTGGTTTTACCAATGCCCCGCAGGCCTTTGATGCCCAGCATGCGTTGCTTCCAGTTGATGGAGTTGTAAAGCGAACGAGTGAACTGATTTTCGATCGGCTTCAATAAAGCGGCTTGGAATGCAAATAAACGGTCTAACATATCTGACTTATACTCAAAGCAAATATATGAACAAAATGACTTAAGTTCAAGTCATTTATAAAAGCTGTATCACCTAACATAGCCTCCTAGTTAGCTAGCTTAGCTAGCCGCGCGTTTGCTACGCGTGCAACTATCCTTCAATCACTCTGTTCTCCACGGCAAGGGCCATGTTGCGTGCCATATCCATACTTACTTCTTTTACTTGGTTTCGTTTTTCTAAAGCTATCTTGTCCAATACCTCTTGTATGGTTTTGGCCTCTGTTCCATTGATTACTGCTACTACTGAC
>JANOLM010000297.1:0-8979 GCA_031419815.1 Bacteroidia bacterium | reverse complement strand
GCTTGCACGAAAGATGTAAAGCTGCGGGCCGTCATGCCATACTCCATCTCCGTTGAATCCGTAAATGCAAACTTTTCACCAAAGAGGCTTGTCAATGCCACGGCTGCTGAAGCCGAGATAACACTATGGCCGCTGGTATATTCAGGGAAAGGTGGTGTTTGCAACAGTGGCACCCAATTTTCGTCTATGTATTGATTAATGTAAGACTCAGGACGGATCAAGCGGCTTCTGTATTTCTCATCCCAACAGCTTATGAACCCATCAATAAGAGAAACTGATACTCGTGCATAAGCCTCAGCGGTCTGCAGCATATCAGCGTTAGATTTTTTGCACGCTACTCGGGTAATATTCATCCAGTGCCCGCCCGGAGAAATCTTTTTTGTGGCAAACATTACATGTCCTTTCACATTCATGACAAATGGATTGCAGTCCCAGAAGGAAGCTATAATACGTTGCTCCTCAGTCATATTTTTTCCCATCTCATAAACCTCAATGGCCTCTTTATAGAATGGAGCTTTTTTGTCTATCGAAAATGGAGTAGGCCTTGCTGGAATGAACTGTGTAGACGAATCAATTGCAAAAGGTCTGATTTTATTCCAATGCGGCTCCACGGCATCCATATATGCTGGAGGAGTGGGCTTCCAGGTTTCGGGATCGCTTGAGATTGAATACTTTGGAAAAGAGCGCGATTGTTTATAATTATCTTTTGATGACCAAGCCATAATATGATCCGCAACCAATTCTCCATAAGCAACAGAGCGTTCAAAAACTTCATCAGGGACTCCAGCTTCTTCAAATTCGCGCATGATCTTCGTGTAAAACTTATCCATCTTATCTTCCGAGAAAACCAAGGCCTTCCCTACCTTCATCATAGCTTGAACTGAGGCAAGAGGAAAACAGTACTCTTTACCAACTTCTGGCTGCGGCACGGTATCCAAACCTGTTAGCTGCCCTGCAAGACTCCTATATTTTTCATCCTGCGGAATCAGTGCTTCATATCCGGCAATGCTTGTATAGGCATATATCCTACTTGCCACAGGTGGTGAAAAAATATCATGAACAATAAGATCAGTTACTATTTTTAAAGTGCGATGGATAAAGTCAGGATTTTGGACTTTCGTTTTATACTCTTCGGAATTTGAACTACATCCAAAAACTAAAATGACCAGGACAATCCATCTGTAACAAATCATATCAAATTAAAATTTAGCAATATTAAGTTTCTTAGATACTATAATGAATGACGTTTGTCAGTTTATGATTATTCCCAGGCTACTACTTAACAATGTAATTGGATCGGTTCAAACCAACACCCTTGATCTCCAAACTCTTCCATTTTGAAGGAAGCTTTGTTTTTAGTTGCTGAATGCCTGCATCAGTAATGTTCACACCACCTATTCCAAAGATCAGAGCTTGAAGTGTTCCACCAGCACCTGTCGCAAAATAAGGATTAGTACCTCCGGCTGTCTCTGCCAGCACACCAAATGGAGGTACCTCATTCGGTTTATAGCTTTTCACAAATAACTCGTATGCTTTCTCCGGATTTCCGATTCTGGCGTATAGTGTTGAAAGAGCAGAGTGCGCCATGGCTGGGCCATTGGGTGACATACGAGCTTCATAATATTTCAGGTCTTTTTCTATTTGAGCTTTGTCTGTAATAATATTTAAAGGATATGACAGAAGATTTGCATCTACTTGCTTGATCTCCACGCCATCATACGTTTCATTTTCTTTTGTCGTTCCATCAGGAAATTTTAAGATTGGAATATTCTGTGCCACCAGTTCCCAGTCGGGGTTTGGAACAATGCCTAATTCCTTTGCGGATTGAGTGGCATATCGCAACACCGTTATGGCCATGCCATTTGTAAATGCATTATTATCAATATTCTCCTGCCATTCGTTGGCACCTATCACATTATTAATTTCATATCGGCCTTGACCCTTTCGCTCTACCCTGCTCGACCAGAAATCAGCTACTTCTTTCAACACGGGATATCCCCGATCACGCAGCCATTGCTTGTCTTTTGTTACTTGATAATATTTCCAGAACGCCCAACCCACACAACCTGATATGTGTTGTTGGAATGGTCCTGTGAGAGCCCAAACGGGTGTTGCCTCTTGTCCTTCACTCGCAGACTCCCATGGATACATAGCGCCTTTATAACCATGACTAAATGCATTTTGCTTAGCTGCTTCCAGCCGTTGAAATCGATACTCGAGCAAGGATTTTGCAATCTCGGGTTTCAAAGCAAGCAAAGGCGGATACATCCACAGTTCGGTGTCCCAAAAAACGTGTCCATTATAACCCAAGCCCGATAATCCCATGGGCGATAAACTATATGCAGTGCCTTCACGAGCAAATGAATATAGGTGATAAAGTGCAAAACGCACATCGCGTTGAGCCTGCAGATCACCTTCAATCACAATGTCACTCTTCCAAAGGTCTTCCCATGCTTTTAAGTGTGCATTCATCAGTCGGTCGCGACCTTCCAACATGGCGTAAATGGTCAACCGCTCCGCCTCATTGTGAGCGTCTGAAGTATGAGCGGAAGAAATCACTGAACCCACCACACAAAAACTAAACTTCTCTCCTGCCTTAAGTTGCTTAGTAAATTTCGTCAAGTGCATATTGTAGTCCCAGTCTTCGTGCACAAGTGGAGGAATTTCATTTTTATCAAAAATAAAACTGGTTGATGCTGCAACAGTATGCTTTCCGGAAGGGCTCTTCCCTACTGAAGTCATCAACGGTATCTTCACATGAGGCCGGTCAATAACGGCATATAAATTTTTAACATCGCGAAGTATGTCAGGAGATTCAATAACACTTGCAGGAGTTATTACTATATCTTTCTTCGCTTCAATTTCAATGATGGTAAGCGCACTGAAAGGCAAGTGCCGAAGCGCTGCAAGCGAATGCTTCACATGAATTTTATCTTGAAAATCAAATTCAGTAATCAATAAAGCGTTCTTCATGTCCAGGTATTGTCGAAATCCTGAAATGTTTTTTGGTCCGATTCGCTGATTGTCTACGTCCAGGTTCATGTTAATGAAGTTGAACCCTTTCAAAATATTGTCAACTCTACCTCTGCCGTATGTATCAAAGGCACCGTTGAGCACAACATCCTTCACCTTCATGGGCTCTGGAGATGAAACCAGGCCAATCATACCATTGGCTACTGTTACACCATAATAATTGGCCGGGTCAATATTCTTAGCCTCAATGATCCAGGTATCGGTTGACTGGCCGTGGCTAATTAATGCGATTAAGACTAAAAGAAAAACGCTGATATTGTGTTTCATACTACTTGATTTTAAATGCTTTGAGACTATTATTATTCCGTGAAAATAGATAAACCTTTTCTCTTTTTGAAGTGCGGATGACGGCAATGTCCCTGCCCTCTCCTGGAATCAAAAGGCCTGATTCTGAATTTGATAACGGTGGAAAATTACCTTTGCCATCACCCATCAGAGTCAAACCATTGCCAGCATCATAGCGGCCAAAATCGGGCTGCGTGGCAAATAAGTTTCCAACGGCTAGAATATCCAAATGCTCATCTCTATTAATGTCATCCACATAAAAAGAAAAGATGGGAAATAGCTGAGCTTCCGTTGGTAAGTTAATCATTGAAAACTTTTCATTTCCTTGATTTTGAAGATAAACTGAAGAAAAGATAAATACATCTTTGCGAATAAATCTTGTTAAATCTTCCTTTGAGAGAATATCTTCCAACTTTACGTTTTTATAATTCTCATACTTGAGAAACTTTTTCTTTAACGAAGGCACTTGCTTTACAAGTTGATCCCGGGAGATAAATGGATATCGTTCCCCTTGATTATAGTATGTTAAAATCTGATCAAGACTTCCGTTCTTATCAATATCACCAATAAATAAACTGACCGGCTCTGTGAGGCTAGCCCGTAATCGTGAATTAAGCCCTAGATTACCCACGATCAAATCGACATCACCGTCTTGATCAAAATCGTTACCGGAAATGGTATTCCACCATCCATTTGTGTTTTCCAAATCATATTTTTCAGTCCTATCTTGCAATGCGCCTGAATCATTTTGGATCAAGATCGTAATCGGCATCCACTCACCAACAACAACAAGGTCCAGTTTTTTATCTTTATTAAGGTCTAACCAAATTGCATCTGTTACCATTCCCAATGTTCTGATGACATTTTGTGATCCTGGAAGCCAACGCTTGGAGGCATCTGTAAATAAACCTTTTCCGTTATTGACCAGGACAAAACTTGGAGGATCTAATCCATATTGGCCTGACAACACTCTTCCACCTATAAACAAATCCATATCGCCATCGCCATCTATATCGGCAGGCTTAACACACGAACCATTCACAAAAATGTCAGGAATGCTTTGACTTGATTTCTTGAAATTTCCAATTCCGTCATTCAAATACAGTCGAGGAATTAAATTTTTATTCTGATCCAAAAACTCCTGGCCCCCACCTATCACAATCAGGTCCATACTCCCATTACCATCAGCATCGAAGAAGGCAGATGCTACATCCTCCGCCAAAGAATCAGCCGCAATACTTATCTGATAGGTTGGATTGAAGTCCCCTGCTTTATTCTGAATAAAAATCTGCCCAGCGTCACCAGAAGCTCCACCAATGAAAAAATCATCAAGTTTATCATCATTAATATCTCCTACCGAAATTTGTGGCCCTTGATTTGACAACATGTGCGGTATAAGTGGCTCTGTATTGAAAGCAACGAATTCATTTTCATTATGCTCAATCTGAATATTTTTAATCTCAGTAAAAAGAGTCTTGGTCTCTTTCACATTCCCATAATTCCAGGTACCAGCAGCATCAGCCTGATGGACAGTTTGAGTTTCATTTTTTTTTATTGACTTCAATGTTTGAAATTTTCCGTCAGGCCAGATAATATTTATGGAATCAATTTTATCAATAGACCCCAACCCTACATGCATCAGGTAATCACTTGAAGAAAGCCATCCTCGCGAAGGTATCTGCTCCTGAAGTATCATTTTATTAGCATTGTAAAGAATGACTTTTGTGCCAATGCCAAATTTATTTTTATCGTAGCCTACTAATTTAAATTTAAGAAAATGAGAGGATTTTTGCGGTAAATCATTACGATAGACTAGGGCTTCATTATTGATAGCATTCACAACTAGATCCAGGTCGCCATCATTATCGAGATCAGCATAAGCGGCACCGTTCGAAAGATTAGGCTCATCACCAATCCACTCCTTCGAAACATCCTTAAAGGTCAGGTCTTGCTGATTACGATAAAAAACATTAGGAACTTTTCCTGACGGCATCTTTTCAATGAACTGTTCATCTGATGAAAAGCGTTGAGCAGAATCACCTGAGATGAAATTGATATAATCGAGATCATTGGGTCGTTTCACAATCCCGTTGGCAATGAAAATATCTTTATAACCGTCATTGTCAAAATCTGCTATCAAAGGAGACCAGCTCCAGTCCGTTGCCTCTATTCCGGCAAATGGCGCAACATCCGTGAATAAAAGTTCTCCTGTTAAAGAAGTCCTGCCTCTGTTTACCTGAAGTGCATTGCGGGCTACCTGATAGCTATAGCCATACGAAAGTTTAAATTGTTGTATCTCATAAGCATCATCACTGGCTGAAGTTTTTAGTACCTCCTCTTGCTTTGGAAGCATATCCAGTGTAATAATATCAGCCCACCCATCATTATTAATATCCGCAATATCATTTCCCATTGAAAACCTACTTGAATGAGAAAGTGATTTTTCCATTTCTTGTTTAAATGTTCCATTTCTCTGATTGATGTAGAGATAGTCATTTTCATTAAAGTCATTGGACACATATATGTCAAGAAAGCCATCTTTATTCAAGTCTGAAACAGCCAACCCCAATCCATAGCCAATATGACTGTTCAATATTCCGGCTTCCGAAGTCACTTCCATAAAGCGGGTAGTTCCGGTTGGCACTAACTCATTCTGATACAATCTATCGCCTGCTAAAGGATCACTTTGATAGCGTAAGGTAATGTCACCGTACGACCTTGTCGTGTGGACTGAATGGTTGAGCAGGTACATGTCCAGATCACCATCATTATCATAATCAAAGAAGGAAACTTGTGTTGAGAAACCTTGAAAGGCAAGACCGTACTCTTCCGTTTTATCCGTAAACGTCAAATCACCATTATTAATGAATAACTGATTTCTCCCATCAAAATTCTTGTAGTTGCCAACTCCACATACAAAAATATCCAACAGGCCATCAGCGTTTACATCCGCCATGGTAACTCCAGTTTTCCAGTTACCAACACCAGCAACACCTGCTTTTTTAGTAATATCTTCAAAATAAAAATCGCCTTTATTGAGATATAGTTTATTAGATTCTTGATTAGAAGAAAAGTAAAGATCAACAAGGCCGTCATTATTTATATCACCGGCTGAAACCCCACCTCCATTATAGAAATACAGATATTCGATGATATTAAAGTCATCCGAATCTTTTAAGGTATTTTCAAAATCTATATTAGATTCTGAAGAAGGCACACGGTAGAAGAGTGTTTGGTTGTTTCGTCTTTCCTTTTGTTCGCAAGAAACTAAAGTGAGAATCAGCCCTGCACAAAATAGATACTTGTTAAAATTTAAATTCCTGACCACTTATTTATGGTTAGTCTTGTAGGTTACTATTGTGTCATTGTTGCGCGCCACAAGGATTAACGTCTCCTTGTCGGAATGCATAGAAATAATGTCCCTTACCTCGCCATCAATCTTTATTCCTGATTCTTTTGCTGAAAGGGATTTGAAATCACCCTTACCATTTCCCTTTAGTAAAAGACCATAACTAGCATCGTAGCGGCCTACTTCAGGTTTTGCTTTGTAAAAATTGCCGGCCACCAAAATATCAACGACCCCATCTTTATCAAAGTCAGCTAACTCAATACCAAACATTGGCGCCAACTGTGCCTCCACTGGAAGAGGCTTCAATATAAAATTACCTTTGCCATCATTAATCAAAATACTAGTTGCAAGCTCAAACACATCCAGTTTTTTTGCTTTTAATAATTGCTCTGGTGTAAAAATATCGGTAATGGTTTGGTCTTTATAGTTCTCATACTTGAGATACTTTTTTTTCAACGAAGGTATCTGCTTTACTAAATCATGCCGCAATACTAACGGGTAACTTTTCTCACCATTATACGCGCAAATGATTTGTTCAACTGTTCCGTTCTGATCAAAATCATTTACATACATACACACCGGTCGGTCCACTGTAGCTTTGAATCTTGAATTTAATCCATGATTGCCTACCACAAAATCCATATCCCCGTCCCCATCAAGGTCAGCACCTTCAATTCTGTTCCACCAGCCATTACTCATACTCAATCCAGCCGGGATAGTTTGATCTTTGAATTTTCCGTTGTTATTTATGAAAACTTTTATTGGCATGTATTCTCCAACAACTAATAAATCAGGGTCATTATCTCTATCAATATCTGCCCATATTGCATCGGTTATCATTCCAACTCCCGCAAGTCCAGGGGCTATTTTGTTGGTGACATTGGAAAAATTACCTTTTCCATCATTATTCAAAATGTACCCATTCACCGGAACTCCATACAAAAACGGAAGCAATCGAACACCCACAAATAAGTCCTGGTCGCCATCACCATCGTAATCAGCTGCTTTAACAGTAGATGTACTTTCAAAATTTGAGGCTGGTAAAATTTGGGGCGATTTATTAAAATTACCCTTACCATTATTTATATATAACCGGTCGCTCAATTCAATAGAATTTGATGAAAATTCATTACCACCGCTGCATACGTACAAATCGATATCGTTGTCACCATCTGCATCAAAAAAAGTACTACCAGTATCTTCCGAAGCCTTGTCTTCTTCCAATAGCTTTTCATTTGTTCTCTCAAATTTTCCCTGAGGTGTTTGGACATACAAAGCGCCCGAACGGTCTTTAGCTCCTCCAATAAAAAAGTCGTCTAGCCCATCTCCATTAATATCCGCCTTTGACATCCTTGGTCCCTCATTGCTAAGCATATGATAAATCAATTGATCGCGATCAAAATCAACAAACTCGTTTTCTGCGTGAACAAAATCAATTGTAATCTCTTTAACGGATTCAAATATTGGATTTAAAAGTTTCCTTGCAGCTTCTAGCGAAACGCCTTCCTTTTGATGAAGCTTTAGCGTTTGATTGGTCGGGACATTCACAAAAATATTTTCCCTTCCGTCTGGCCATACTATTTTAATTTGATCCACCGTATCTATTTCCCCCAGGCCAATATTCGGTCGTGGATCCATCGATGATTCAAATCCCCGAATGGGCATTTGTTCCAGGTAAAAAGTTTTTACATCATCCAGTATGGTGATTTGCGTTCCAAATGCAAATGTATTTTTGTCCAATCCTTTCAACTCAAACTTGAGATAATGATTATTGGGTAACAGCTTATCGGATTTATTTCTGAAAACAGAAGCTTGTGAATTCACATTGTTAACTACCAAATCAAGGTCACCGTCATTATCCAAATCACCATAGGCAGAGCCATTTGAAAATCCTGGCTTGCTCAAACCCCATTCGCTGGCTTTATCCACAAAACCCAAATTGCCTTGATTATGAAATGCAAAATTGGATATTGGGTTAGATGGGATGAATTCAATAAGTTTCTGATAGTTGACACTTTTCCCCGTAACAATAGATTGAACTACCTCTTCACTGGACACAAATTGAAGATAATCCTGATTTGTCAAATCCTGATAAATCCCATTGGCAATAAAAATATCTTTCAGTCCATCATTGTCCATATCAAACATAAGCGCTCCCCAACTCCAATCCGTGGCTTCAACCCCAGATAACCTACCTATTTCGCTGAAGCTACCATCGCTGTTATTTAGCTGGAGCATGTTACGCGTAAATTGATGATAATAGTCATTCTGAAGATTGTATTGATATCTGTCCCAGTTTTCAAAAGTAGAAA
>JANOLM010000296.1:0-1597 GCA_031419815.1 Bacteroidia bacterium | reverse complement strand
AATTTGGGGAAGATGGCAATATTGTGGCGGTTGGCATCAGAGACAGTGCACTCTATGACATCAAAAACTTTGAACATTTTCGTGAGTTTGGCCGTGAGGCGCGAGCTATTGCAGGCATTAATAATGTGTTGAGTTTGCCGTTTGTCAAAGTGATCCGTAAAGACACGGCCAACACAAGATTTTTTCTCAGCGATCTTTTCCCCAAACAGATCTCTTCGCAGGTTCAGCTGGATAGCATGATGGTATTAATGCGCAACCAGAAATTCTATATGGGCCAGTTGGTGAACGAAAGCAACGGAGCCAACATGATGATTGTGTCGGTGCAAAGCGAGGTGATGAATTCTTCCAAGCGTGTTGGCATGATAAAGTCACTAAAAGAAGCGGGCGATAAGTTTACACAAAACTCTGGAATTGAGTTGCACTATGCAGGATTGCCCTTTATCAGAACTGAAGTAGCTAATCAGGTAAGAAAAGAGTTACAGATATTTTTGTATTTATCTGCATTTGTCACCGGTTTGATAATGTTTATTTTCTTCCGCTCTTTTCGGGCGGTGCTTTTCTCCATGATCATCATTGCAATTGTGGTGGTTTGGGTAATTGGCACTATCGTGCTGCTCGGGTATAAGATAACCTTATTAGGTGGCCTGATCCCTCCTGTGATTGTTACCATTGGTGTTACCAATGCAATCTATCTTTTAAATAAATATCATCTGGAATACGCCAGACTTAAAAATAAAAACGAAGCCATTGCTGTGGTGGTAAATAAAATGGGGTTGGCAACCTTCCTTACCAACCTTACGGTGGCGATCGGATTTCTGACATTACTTTCAACTGATGTTTTGATTCTGCGCGAGTTTGGTATCGTTGCAGGGATCAACATTATGGCGCTGTTTGTTGTGAGCCTGATCATGTTACCCAGCATTTTCTCCTGGTTGCCAGAGCCAAAGCCTAAACATCTTCGCCATTTGAATTTTAAAATCATGAACAAATTTGTTCGCGATTTAGACTTGCTGGTTCATCGTCAACGGATTTTGATATACGTGGTTTCCGCCACACTGGCCGTTGTATCTGTCATCGGTTTGCTCAAACTGGAATCACTTTCTTTCATTGTAGATGATGTGCCCGAAGAAAGTCAGATAAAAAAAGATTTAAAATTTTTCGAGGCCAATTTCAGTGGCATCATGCCGCTAGAAGTAATGGTTGATACTGGAAAACGGAGAGGAGTTCTGGATGTAAAGAACCTGAAGAAGATTGAAAGCTTTGAAAGCTTTATGGATTCGATCAGCGTAGTGTCTCGCCCCATATCTGTACTGAGTTTTGTGAAGGCATCCAAGCAGGCATTTTATAATGGCAACCCAGACCGATATGAATTGCCTACCAAACAGGAAAGTGGTTTTATTTTACGCTACATGAAAGGCCAAACCGACAACAGTGGGCTATTAAAAACATTTGTAGATTCCACATATCAGAAAATGCGTATCTCCTCACAGATTGCTGATATCGGATCAAAGCGTCTAGACTCCCTTGTTAATAATGTGATTGAACCTAAGATGGCAGAAATTTTTGAGGGCACGGGGATCACCGCTAAGGTGACAGG
>JANOLM010000295.1:0-4671 GCA_031419815.1 Bacteroidia bacterium | reverse complement strand
ATAGTTTTCTCCGTGTGTAAGTGTGCCTCCTGTATGACCGACAAATAAAAGCGAACCGATGGCTAACACACTCAAGCCAAAGAATACGGTCTGTGCTTTTTCATAGCGGTCAAATACAAGCACCAATACGTAGCACAATATGCTTAAAATCGTACCACCTATTTTGTGCTGTGACAATGCATCTGCCCCATAATCCCCTTGGCGGGAAAGAAAAAAACCGAATAGTGCCGTGATGGAAGTTGTAAAAGAAGTAAGCAATAAAACGATGCTTGTAACTTTTGTAAAAGCCTTCTTCTTAAATTCATTTTTTGCAAATAGTAGAATCACAAAAAAAGCAAGCAATCCAATTGGCAAATGGAGAATGGCGGGATGAAGCCGCCCTATAACCTGCAACCAGACTGGAAGCTCAATACGACTTTCAATGAGCAAAAGAAAAATAAGAAGTATTTGAAGGAAGAAGATGAAATTGAGAAGGATACTTTTTATTTTCCGCATGAAGTTTATTTTTTACACATCAGGCTAAAATTCCACTCACTACTTTTCCCGCAACATCGGTGAGCCTGTATCTTCTTCCCAGATGCTTATAGCTTAATTGCTCGTGGTTGAGTCCCATCAGATGCAAAACCGTAGCATGAAAATCATTTACATGAACAGGGTCCTTAATAATGTTGTAACCAAATTCATCTGACTCACCATAGACCATGCCCGGCTTCACACCACCACCGGCCATCCAGATGGTGTAGCACCGTGGGTGATGATCGCGCCCATAATTGTCTTTGGACAAATCGCCCTGGCAATAATTTGTTCTTCCAAACTCACCTCCCCAAATAACCAAGGTCTCATCCAACAAGCCACGCTGTTTCAAATCCATAATCAATGCTGCAGTAGAGCGATCAACATCTTGAGCTTGCAACGGCATCTCTCCTACCATATTTCCATGTTGATCCCAACCCTGGTGATAGAGTTGAACAAATCGCACTCCCGCCTCTGAAAGTTTTCTGGCAAGTAAACAATTGGCAGCATACGTCCCAGGCGCCAAACAATCCGCGCCATACATTTTAATAATATTGTCAGGCTCTTTAGATAGATCAGTTAGTTCTGGTACTGCCGTCTGCATGCGATAGGCCATTTCATATTGCTGCACACGCGTTTGGATTTCCGGATCACCAAACTCCTGATAATTCAAATCATTAAGTTGAGCCAGATTATCCAACATCTTTCGACTATCAGCCCGATCGCGGCCTTGTGGATCTTTGAGGTAAAGAACTCTTTCTTCACTGCTGCTGAATTGTACACCTTGATGAATACTATCGAGAAATCCATTTGTCCATAATTTTGAATAGACACCTTGTCCATTTCCCCGCCCACGCGAAAGCAACACACAATAGGCAGGCAGATTTTTATTCTCACTCCCTAATCCGTAACTCATCCACGCACCCATGCTCGGGCGGTTTCCTTGTTGAGCACCAGTCTGCATGAAAGTAAGGGCAGGATCATGATTGATAGCTTCCGTGTGCATGGACTTTATGATGCAGATATCATCTACAACTTTTGCAATGTTTGGGAACATCTCACTTACCCACGCACCCGATTTGCCATATTGCTGAAACTTAAAATGCGAACCAATCAATGGAAATTTCTTCTGACCAGAAGTCATTCCGGTTAAGCGTTGTCCCATTCTGATGGACTCGGGTAATTCCTGACCCTCCATTTTATTCAGCAAGGGTTTGTAATCGAAACTTTCCAATTGAGAAGGAGCACCATTTTGAAAAAGATAAATGACTCGCTTGGCTTTAGGAGCGAAATGCGGAAGACCAACCGTTTGAGCAATTTCATCTTTACCACTAAACAAATCAGGGATAAGCAAAGAGCCTAGCGCAACAGAACCAAAACCCAATCCCAGCTTGCCCAGGAAATGTTTGCGTGTGATGTGAAGACGATTCTTTAAAAATTCATTTCCCATTTCTTTATGTTTTTGTTATCGCCTCTTCCATATTATAAAGCGTATGCACCACCTGCATCAAGGAAGCAAGGGAGGCAATATCTTTTAAATCAGCACGTGGGTATTCACCAGCATTAATTAAGTGCGTTGCCTTTTCTTGTGACAGGTCGAATTTTTTCTTCTCCTCTTCAAAATAGCTTACCAATATCTTTAATTCTTGAGGCTTTGGCTCACGGCAAATGATAGATTTAAAAGCCTTACTAATTTTTTCCTCTGACGTTGAATTCTCCATCATCAATCGCTCGGCAAATACACGCGAAGATTCTAAAACAACAGGATCATTGAGCAGCATTAAAGCCTGAAGCGGTGTATTTGTTCTCAATCGTTTTACTTCGCACTGATCACGGTTACTGGCATCAAACATCAGCATGCCAGGAGGAGGCACGGTGCGCTTAATAAAACTATATAAGCCTCTGCGGTAAAGCTTATCGCCATGGTCTTGTATATAATGCGCCAGCACGCCCCTTCCCGAAGTAGAAGATTCCCAAATGCCTTTGGGTTGATAGACTTTCATGCTAGGACCACCAATTTCTTTCACCAGCAAACCACTGCTGGCAAGGGCAAGGTCACGCACGGTTTCAGCGCTCATTCTCATGCGCGGGCCACGAGCCATGAAAATATTTTCTGGATCTATTACTAACTTATCCTTACTCATCACAGAAGATTGACGATAGGTTGAGGACATCACAATTTGTTTGACCAACCGCTTTACATTCCATCCGTTCTCCATAAAGTCAATCGAAAGCCAGTCAAGAAGTTCAGGGTGAGAAGGCATTTCCCCTTGCATTCCAAAATCTCCAGAAGTTTTTACCAGGCCTCGTCCAAAAAACTCTTGCCACATGCGATTTACAAAGACACGAGAGGTGAGAGGATTTTTCTTATCAAACAACCATTTTGCAAGTCCCAGGCGATTGCCTCCATACGATATGGAGTCATACGGAAGTATGGCATCTGGCAAACCAATCGTTACTTCATCACCATGAGCATCATAAGCACCGCGCTTTAAAATATAGGTTGGCCTGCGCATGGTTGAATCTTTCATCACCATAACCTCTACTGCAGCAGTATCTTTTTTATTGATGTAGGTAAAAATTTTGTTTACTTCCTCAGACGTAATTTTTATCTTTGGTGGATCAGCAAGTGAGGCCAATTGTATGTCACCAACCAATCCTTTCTCCGGCACCTGATTAAAGAAAGCAAACGTACTGTAATATGCTTTTTGAGAAATCGGATCATACTTATGATCGTGGCAATGTGCACATTCAAATGTTAGGGCAAGAAAAGCTTTTCCAAATGTGTTGGTTCGGTCTGTTACATATTCTATGCGATATTCTTCCTGAATGACACCGCCCTCTTGAGTAATCTTATGATTGCGATTGAAGCCAGTCGCCAGTAATTGTTCTTTTGTTGGATTGGGCAATAGATCTCCTGCCAGTTGCCAGGTGACAAACCGATCGTAAGGATAGTTATCATTAAATGCATGTATCACCCAATCCCGCCACGGCCACATGGTGCGGAGTCCATCATCCTGATAGCCATGCGAATCAGCATATCGTGAAACGTCCATCCAATAGGTGGCCATCTTCTCCCCATACTGAGGTTGCGCCAGTAATTCATCTACAACATTTTCGTATGTCTTTTCGGAAGGATCATTTTTGAATTTATCTTGTAAATCTAATGCAGGTGGCAAACCGGTGATGTCCAGACTAACACGCTTCAACAAACGCTCTTTGTCAGCGACTTCGTTAGGTTCAAGCCCGGCTTGTTCCATCTTCGACAATACAAATTGATCTATTTCATTTTGTGGCCATTTCTCATGCTCTACTTTTGGAGGAGAAGAATTAGTTGGCGGTATAAAAGCCCAGTGCTTCTTATACTTCGCTCCCTGATCAATCCATTTCTTAATCAATTCAATTTCACTTTGCTGAAGTTTGAGGTTTGATTTAGGCGGAGGCATTAACTCAGCCGTATCAGTAGAAGATATCCGCAGATAAACTTCAGATTCACGGCTACTTCCTGGAACAATAGCATGTGCCGTTGGGTTATCTTTTAGCGCAGCATAAGCGCCTTCGGACAGGTCCAGTCTAAGGTTTGCTTTACGTTGATTTCCATCCGGACCATGACATTTAAAGCAACGGTCAGATAAAATAGGACGTATATGAAGATTGAAATCAATAGAATCGTTTGAACCTGCAATTCCTTGCGACTTTTGGCAGGAAGAAACAAACATTGCGACCACTAGCAAAGTTATGGCAAAGAAGGCTTTTTTGAATTGCAGAATACATGGAAGCATAATTTTAAAGTTGCAGAATTTAGACAACTTTTAAAACCCTTTTTATCCCCTGTTGTTAAAGATTCGCATGAAAATCTACAATCTCAAAAGAACACAATTTCTGCCCATCGCACTTTCAGAGGCATGGGAATTTTTCTCAAGCCCTAAAAACCTCTCCAAGATTACTCCTGAGCATATGCACTTTCAAATCCTTTACATTTCTGGTGGCGATAAAGCCTATGCAGGACAAATCATTCGCTATCATGTGAGTGTGTTGCCAGGAATTAAAGTTCATTGGGTAACAGAAATAACCCAGGTGAAAGAGCTTTTTCATTTTATTGATGAGCAACGCTTTGGGCCATATGCCTTGTGGCATCATCAACATCACTTTAGGGAA
>JANOLM010000294.1:0-4153 GCA_031419815.1 Bacteroidia bacterium | reverse complement strand
ATCGCGGAGTCGGTTGAATTCTTTCCAGTCGTGTACCCATACTGTTGAATAGGCGTTATCGCATTTTCTAACAAGACACCCTTACAACTGATTAGATTTGGTTTCGTCCAGTCGCCATAAATTCGCTTAAAAGTTGGCGTTCCATATTTGGCAATTTCTTCCATCATACCTTTTATATTAGTAGAAGGAATATTGTCTGCATCTATAAGGACTGCAATTCGTATGTCTTTGGTGGTTTTCATCTTTTTTTATAACAACATGTGGTAACGCCTATTGAATTTATTTATTTTATCTCACCGAACCTACTCAACTTTAAAACTTATACTTTTCCAGGTCTCAAAAACAAAGGGAAGTTAACAGTTTGTCGATCACCTTTCCAAGGCGGCTTTAGTTGTTTATAAAATGATCGACCGGATTTTTTTGAATACCTCAACATATTTCTGCACCGGTCAAATTAAGATTGAAATCTTAGAATCCTCCAAATAAAATATAATGCCCCGAAAATTATTTTTCTTAAAATCATTCCCTAACTATTAACTTGAAGCACTTGAAGCCTTAAAGATGAATGCTGAATTTTCATTAGCGATTTCGAACTGCCCTGCCCGGCATTGCACCTGTGTGTTCACCATTCTTTAGCACTAGTACTCCATTTACAGATACATGAAGCACCCCTGTTGCATACTGATGTGGGTTTTCAAAAGTAGCGTTGTCTTGTATCCTTGCGGGATCGAAAACAACTATGTCGGCATAATTGCCAACTTGTAAACTTCCCCGTTTTTTTATTTTAAGATTCGATGCTGGAAGTGAAGTGAGCCTTCTAACGGCTTCTTCTAAAGACATAAGTTTTTCATTGCGCACATACTTTGCCAGCAACCTCGAGAAACTTCCATAAGCTCGTGGATGGGTGCCGTTGTCTATAAAGGGTGGTTCTGCAGGTATGGAGGCTGCATCAGAACAAAAACTGACATACGGTAATTGTAACATTCTCTTAACGTTGGCCTCCGAAATTAAAAAGAAAATTGCAGCTACAGGAGATCGATCTGCTACTATGAGATCGATCATTGTTTCATCGGCATTTTTTCCATGTCGTTTTGAAATCTCATCCAATCTCTTTCCCCTATAAAGTTTATTGAGAGAATCTCTTTGAAAACCGATGACCATTACATCCTTGGGATCTGAATTTTTTGTAGGGATACCGAGTTCAAGTTCATACAATATTTTTTTTCTGGTGATTGGATTCTTTAAACGTTTGCGCATCGCTGCAGCACCTCCCTCTTGCACCCAGGTTGGAAGCCGCGCTGTCAATCCTGTTCCACTGGCATTGTAGGTGTACATGTCTGCCGTAATTTTTAACCCTGATTTTTGCGCGCTGTCAATTTTTGCAATGACTGTATCGATTTTATTCCAGTTGCGTTCATGATTTATTTTTAAGTGATAAATTTCAGCGGGTATGTTAGCCTCTTTCGCAATGCGAAAAGCTTCATTCAAACCTTGATAAATATTGTCACTCTCACTGCGCATGTGGGTGATATACATTCCGTGGAATTCAGAAGCAACTTTACACAACTCAATCAATTCTTCTGTTGATGCGTAGTCGGCAGGTGCGTAGATCAAAGAGGAACCCACGCCCATTGCTCCATCCTTCATGGCATCGCGCACCAATGATTTCATTTGCTCTAATTCCTGAGGAGTAGGCTTTCTATTTTCATATCCCAATACATAAGAGCGAACAGTTGTTGCTCCAACGAATGAAGCAAAGTTGGGACTCACTCCTTTTTTTTGCAGATACGTGAAGTACTCTCCAAGTGAAGTCCATAATGTATCTTTTGAATTTTTCCCTGCCCGTCCGGCAGGCGGGTTTTTCCGCGGCCCTGGGCTCCAACCTTCACCAAACACTTCAAGTGTTACGCCTTGTTTAATATCACTCATGGAGCGGCCATCCTCAATTAAAGATCCATCTGCCCAACTTAACATATTGATAAAGCCGGGAGTAACTGCTAACCCCTTCGCATCAATTTCCTTTTTGGCAATTGCCTTCGATAAATCACCTATGGCAGCTATGGTATCTGCCTGAATGGCCACATCTCCGGTAAAAGATTTTTGTCCAAACCCATTGTAAATAGTTCCGCTGCGTATGATAAGATCGAATTCCTGTTTTTGGCTTTGGCAAGAGATGGTTACTAGAAGAAGAATGATGATGATAGATGATCTCATAGTGTAAAGAGATTAAAAAATACCGAATCTATTTGCCAGACCGCAATAACAGATCAAGCATTTCTTTAAAAAGTTTTGCGGCCAACATTGCGGTAATACCAGATGGATCGCGGGTGGGATTAAATTCCACTAAATCCGCACCGACCATATTTACATTCAGATTCTGCAAAATAGAAATGAGTTCGCGCGATGTCAATCCTCCAGGTTCATAGTGTGATACGCCTGGTGCAAAGGCAGGATCTACTACATCCATATCCAATGACAAATAGACCGGCCCATCAAAAGCAAACCGAATTGAGGCATTCCAATCTTTCATTTCAATAACCTCCACGCCAAAGCGGTTTGCCTGCTCCCGCTGATGCAAATTCATTGTTCGAATTCCTACTTGAACCAAGCGCCTGGACAAGCCTTCTTCCATGATGCGTGCAAATGGACAAGCGTGAGAAAATTTATTTCCTTCAAAGTTATCGTATAAGTCAGGATGGGCATCTAAGTGCAGAATATTAAGCGGGCCATATTTCTTCGCCATAGCTTTCACTACAGGATAAGATGTAGAGTGATCGCCACCTAAAGAAAATATTCCAGAGTTCTCTTTTAAAAGTTTTTCAACAGAAGAATGAATCGTGGCAATCGCCTCAGCTCCAACTGGCAAAGTCAAATCCCCTTCATCCTTCCAACCTGGATGATTTTTTAAGTCAACTCCACGCTCGGTAAAATAATTGGACGAGTCAGAATGATAGGCCTCGCGGATTTTTGGAGGCGCCAGTGCAGTCCCCCTCTGGAAAGAAGAAAATTCATCGAAAGGTATTCCAACAACTGCGATCATCTTCCAAAATCATCTTGCAACCGCACAATGTCATTTTCATCAGAAGGATTGCGGGCATCGGTATGTCGCCAGATTTCTGCAATTATTCCCCAGCCATCTACACCTACCAAACGGTGACGTTGACCTTGGGCTAACTGAATTACTTCTTGCTCCTTCAAAATTTTCACGGCTCCTTGCTCATCGGTCGCGCTTGTTACTACTCCAGCAGTGCCGCCAATTAATTTCCAAATCTCGGCTCTTCTATGATGATATTGCCACGACAATCTTTTGTTGGGTGCTACCATCAATATTTTTGGACTAAGCTTTCCACTTATCTGCAAATCGGAAAATTCTACATCCGGAAAAAAAAGCTTGGCAAACTCTTTCGCCTGCTGCTCATCGATCACATAAAATCCTCCCCAGGGTCTTTCAAAATCTTTTGTTGCCACCTTGAGCTTGAGATCAGCAAGATATTTTCCTACTTTCTCAAATAATTCTGAGCGCGTTTCTTTTTGTGTTAATACTAATTGCATGATAGTAGTTTAAACTTTTTCTAAAATTACGGCATAACCTTGACCCACACCAATGCACATAGTTGCCAATGCATATCTCTTATTTTTTTTGTGCAATTCAATCATAGCCGTTTGAATAATTCTGGCGCCCGACATGCCAAGTGGGTGACCAAGAGCAATTGCCCCACCATTAGGATTTATACGCGGATCATTGTCTTCCAAACCCCACGCACGTATGCATGCTAAGCATTGCGCTGCAAACGCTTCATTCAATTCAATGACATCGATATCTTGCAACGTTAATCCCGCTTTATCGAGCGCTTTTTTTGTCGCCTGAACAGGTCCAATACCCATGATGCGAGGTTCTACTCCTATCACCGCAGACGATACTACTCTTACTTTGGGTGTGAGACTATATTTTTTTAAGGCTACTTCCGATGCCAGGTAAAGTGCTGCAGCACCATCGTTCAATCCTGAAGAGTTTCCTGCTGTAACACTTCCACCTTCTTTTTTGAAGGCAGGTTTTAATTGGGCTAATCTTTCAAGGGTTGTCTCAGGTTTTACAAACTCATCTGTATCAAAAAGAGTTGTCTCATTTCTCTTTACTGACATTTCAACACCT
>JANOLM010000293.1:0-12012 GCA_031419815.1 Bacteroidia bacterium | reverse complement strand
GTGCATAGTCTCACTTCTTCTTATGGTTTGGATACTGAACGGATTGAAATAAAAATAGAGGCAGAAAACATTTTGCTGGATGTTGATTCAGCCATTCCACTTGGACTTATTATAAACGAGCTAGTTAGTAATGCGATGAAGTATGCATTTCCGGAGCAAAAAAAGGGATCAGTATTAATTTCACTAAAGGATAATATGAATGAGCTTCTTTTAGTGGTGCAAGACGATGGCGTGGGTATGGATGTCTCCAAAAAATCCAACCAATCGTTTGGGTTGAGTCTGGTGAATTCGCTGATGCGGAAACTAAAGGCTGAGATTGATATTGTTTCGCAAGATTCCTTGTCACCCAAAAGGCAAGGAACTTCTGTGCAATTAACAATAAAAGATTTTAAAAAGATTACCTTAGCGTAAGCGCGACTTCTTGCTAGCCTTCAAGTTATGAACTCTGAGAAATCAATTTTGATTGTGGAGGATGAGCCTCTAATTGCCGATGATATTGCCAGCACCCTAAAGGAAAATGGGTATGGCACTATGGGGCCGGTTGATAATGCCGAAGAAGCCATTAGCCTGTTGGCAAAGTCAAAGCCGAACTTAGTGCTATTGGATATTCAAATAAAAGGGAAGAAGGATGGCATACAGTTGGCCTCAGAGATCCGTTCTAAATTTAAACTGCCGTTTATCTACATCACTTCCTTTTACGACCGCGCCACTTTGGATAGGGTAAAAGCAACTGAACCTCAGGCCTACATTGTAAAACCATTTGATGAGAATGATTTGGTGATCAATATAGAGATGGCACTTTATAAACACAGGAAGCCCTTGCTAACATCCGACAAAATTTTTGTGAAAGAGAAGAATGAAATGATTGCCCTGGAAGCGAAAGATATTCTCTATGCCGAAGCCTTTGACAACTATGCCAGAATTTTTACAGACAAACACCAACATATAATCAGTCACACACTCAAGCAGGTGGAAGAAAAACTATCGGCTAAATCATTTGTCCGTGTTCACCGTTCGTATCTGGTAAATTTTGAAAAGGTGACCTCTATCAACGAGTCTAACATTTGCCTGGGCCTGATCAAAATTCCGTTGGCCCAATCGTTCCGCCAGGAGTTGATGGAACGGATTACGTTGCTTTAGAAGTCTGCGTTGCCAGCTCATTTTTTAAAATTTTGAACCTTGTAGTTCATCAGTATCCTTTGCTAAGATTGTCTCACCTGCTTTTGAGCCTCGTTCACTAAAAATCTAACCCCCTTCACTAAAAGGCCATTGATTGGCCGCCTATTCAGGCGGATATTCACTGCTTGAAGAGCCTGACTTTTTTCGTTATCAACATTCTTGCCTCAGTCTTTTCGATTAATTGACACACAATGAAACATGATTCAGGGGTTATGAAAATTAACAGACTCGGCAAATGGATGATAACGATCATTTGCATTCTATTAATTTATTCGAATGTTCAGGCGCAAGGCCCAACCATCACATCTTTCACGCCAGCCAGTGGACCTGTTGGTACTTCAGTTACCATAACAGGAACAAATTTCAGTACAACACTTGCGAATAACATCGTTTATTTTGGTGCTACCAAAGCAACTGTTACAGCAGCGCTTGCCACCCAACTTACTGTAACTGCTCCTATCGGGGCAACTTATTTACCAATATCTGTTTTAGTAAATGGCGCTACTGCATATTCAAGCAAGCCGTTCATTGTTACTTTTCCAAGCAGTGGAACTGGCATTGACGCCAGTTCATTTTCCGGCAATGAAGACTTTGCCGTTGGCAACAATCCTTTACATTCGGCCATAGCCGATTTTAACGGTGACGGAAAGGCCGACCTGGCCGTAACGAACAGCTCGGATGGGACTGTTTCCATTTTTAGAAATATAAGCACGCCCGGTTCGCTTGGGCCTTCCTCTTTCGCTTCCCCATTTACTGCCGGTGTGGGCGTTGCCCCGCAAAGCGTAACGGCCGGTGATGTGAATGGTGATGGGAGAATTGACTTGTTGACCAGCAACGTATCGAATAATAATTTCTCCGTTCTCATCAACACCAGTACGCTTGGTTCCTCAATCATATCCTTTGCCACGCATGTTACCTTCGGGGTTGGCTCCACCCCAACATTTGTTGCCCTCAGCGATTTGGATAATGACGGACGGCCCGATGCGGTGGTGACCAACTCCTCTTCCAACACCATTTCGGTTTTGAAGAATACCACCAGTGGAGGAACCGTAAATTTTGCGGCCAAAGTGGATTTCGTAACTGGTGGCGAGCCAACCCAGGCTGCCATTGCCGACCTGGACAACGATGGGAAACCTGAAATTGTGGTTTCCAATTACTTCCCGGGCAATACACTTTCCATTTTCAGAAATGTGGCCACACCCGGTTCTATTTCTTCGGGATCATTCGAGGCCAAAGCTGATTATGTTGTTGGCGCCTACCCGGCCAACATTTCTATTGGGGACTTTGATGGAGACGGCAAACCTGATTTAGCGGTAGACGTTGAGTTGTCAAACATCGTCTCTGTTTTAAGAAACACCACAACGAGTGGAACTCTGACTCCCGGTTCATTTTCTGTACCGGTCAATCTTGCCACGATTGGCAGGGCAAGCAGTATGGCCATTGCCGACTTGGACGGAGACGGTAAGCTCGACATTGCTTCGACCAATTTTATTGTTGCTTCTGTGTCAGTACTAAAAAACAACTGTAGTCCCGGCTCCATTTCAACCGGTTCATTCAGCACAGTTGCGGAGCTCAGCACCTGCGCACAGCCCCACGGTTTGAGCATTGGAGACCTGGATGGGGATGGAAAGCCTGATTTTTTTATGGTGAGCAAAACAAACAATACCATGTCGGTATTGCGAAACCTTATTTCGGGCCCATCCATAGTTTCCTTTTCACCGCAGTCCGGAAATGTGGGCATATCGGTAACCATTGATGGTTTGGGCTTTAGCAGTATTCCATCCGGTAACATTGTTTATTTTGGCGCGACCAAGGCAGTGGTTACTGATGCAGCTCCAACTTCACTTACCGTAAGTGTGCCATCGGGCGCATCGTATGAACCCATCTCTGTTACAGTGAATGGGTTGATCGCCCGCACGTCCAGACCTTTCAGCGTAACTTTTTCAGGCAACTTACTGGTGTCTGCCGGTTCATTCTCACCGAAAGTAGATTTTGCGACTGGCACGGGGCCTATTGGGGTTGCCATTAGCGACCTCGATGGAGATGGGAAACCTGATATTGCAGTTACGAATCCGGCAGATAATACTGTTTCCGTTTTAAGGAATTCCGGCAGCCCGGGATCTATTACGGCCTCATCGTTTCAGGCTAAATTTGATTTTGCCACAGACATAAACCCGGAACGCCTGGCCATTGGCGATCTCAATGGCGATGGAAAACCCGATCTGGTAACGGTCAACAATCGAACATTTTCCGGCCCCAGTTCCCTTTCTGTCTTTCAAAATACCAGTACCCCGGGCAGCATTTCAGCCAGTTCGTTTGCCGCTAAAGTTGATTTTGCAACCAACCAATGGACAACCCATGTAGCCCTGGCCGATTTGGACAATGATGGAAAAACGGATATGGTGGCCACGTCTGAGACGGCCAACAAAGTCTCGGTGTTTAGAAATGCGGTGAATGGCCCCATAGGCTCGAATTCATTTGCGGCTAAAATTGATTTTACCACGGGCTCAGGCCCAACTAATGTTGCCGTTGGAGACGTTGACAATGATGGCAAACCTGATGTTGTTGTAACTAATTCAAGCAGTAATACTGTTTCAGTTTTAAAAAACACAAGCAGCAGTGGTGCTATTTCCTTTGCGGCTAAAGTCGATTTTTCTGCCGGACTTGAGCCAAATAGTGTTGCCATTGGTGATCTGGATGGCGATGGCAAACCTGATCTGACTGTTGCCAATTTCAATAATCATACAATTTCCTTATATAGAAATACCGCTACAGATGGTGTGATCAATTCATCTTCGTTTGCATCGCGGGTGATTTTTACCACGGGGAGCACTTCATATCCTATAGATGTGGCACTTGCCAACTTAGATGGGGATGCAAAGGTGGATATCGTTGTCGTTAACCGTTCCCTTTGGACGGTTTCTGTTTTCAGGAACACAACAACCACTGGTGTTGCTTTCAGTACCGGATCATTGGCAGCCAAGCAGGACTTTAACACAGCTTCCGTACCCTACTCTTTTGCAGTCAATGATTTGGATTTGGATGGGATGCCTGAAATAGTTCCATCCTCATGGAGCAAAAATACCGTTTCAGTCCTGCGCAATACAAATGGACTCCCCACTCCTGTTGCTAGTGGGGCAAGTTCAATTGCACAAACAAGTTTTACCGCCAACTGGGCTTCCGTGGCAACGGCCACAGAATATAGGTTGGATGTTTCCTCCAATGATTTTGTGGGCTTCGTGCCGGGCTACAATGATTTAGTGGTTGCTGGCACGGGTACTACTTCAAAATTGGTTACCGGCTTGACCGAAGGAGTAACTTATAAATATCGGGTGCGCTCCAGCAACAGCACAGGGGCTTCTACCAATTCGGCCAGCATCACCGTGCTTACCTTGCCCGCCACACCCGTATCGGCTTCAGCCACATTGCAGGCACAGACAAGTTTTACTGCCAACTGGGCAGCCACTGTTGGGGTAGTTAATTATAGACTGGATGTATCGTTGAGTACAGATAATTTCACTCCGAATCTTTCGGGATATAATAATTTGAGCCTGCCGGGCGGTTCTTTGTCCTTATCAGTGACAGGCCTTGAAGCCGGAACCAATTATGTATATAGGGTCCGCGCTGAAAACGGTACTGGTGCCAGCGGAAACTCTGACGTAAAAACGGTTTTAACGATTCCGCCCAATCCGGAAAACAATATAACAACCCCAGTTTCTTCAGTTTCAACAACGGGGTTTGCGGCTAATTGGTCTGCCTCAACTGGCGCGGCTAGTTATCGGTTGGATGTGTCGTTAAGTGCAAATAATTTTAGTCCGAATATTTCAGGCTACGATAATTTGATCGTTGCGCCTATCCCGGGTACTGAGCAATCAAAATCCGTAATAGGATTGACTCCTGGCACTACCTACAAATATCGTTTCCGCTCTGTTAATGCTTCAGGAACATCAGGCAATTCTCCGGAAGTCTCAACCATCACAATTTGTTCTCCTCCTACGGCCAACGCGGCTGGTGCCATTAGCGCAACAGGTTTTACCGCCAGTTGGTCAACAGCAACAGGAGCAGCGGATTACAAAGTTGATGTGGCGACAGACGCATCTTTCGCTTTTGCCGTAGGGAGTTATAACAATCTGACAGTTGTTGGCACATCACTTAATGTTACTGGGTTGGCGCCAGGCACAAATTACTATTATAGAGTAAGGGCAAACAATGCCTCGGGAAGTTCAGCTAGCTCATCACCGATAAATATGATCACGCTTCCTGCTGCCCCGCTTGCCAATGATGCACTCTCCATTGCCACCACCACGTTTACTGCTAATTGGAACCCTGTGCCAACAGCAACTGGCTATTTGATTGATGTATCGACTGTTAATACTTTCTCCCCAAATCTTGCTGGTTATGATAATAAAAGCATATCCGGTGGAGGAGTATCATCAACTTCGGTGACGGTGCCCACTGCCGGCATTACCTATTATTATAGAGTGAGGGCTATCAACTCAACGGGTGCATCGGCTAACTCTAATATTATAACCACCTTGCTTAAGCCAGCAGTGCCAGTTGCCACAACAGCAACATCGGTTACCGCAGTTAGCTTCACTGCAAATTGGGGCTCAGCCTCGGGAGCAACAGAATATAACTTAGAAGTATCTTCCGATAATTTTGTTTCAAATATCCCTGGCTATGATAACTTGAGTCTCACGGGCACCACTGTATCGGTAACAAGCCTTATCGAAGGAACAACCTACAAGTATCGTGTTCGAGCTGTAAATGCATTATGGTCTTCTGCAAATTCTAATACAATTACAATTGTTACAGCTCCACCTGCACCAGTTGCCACCAGTGCAATTTCTGTTTCAACAACAGGTTTTACAGCTAAGTGGAATGCAACAGCAGGGGCAGCCAGCTATCAGTTAGATGTTTCCCCGGATAATTTTTCAACATTTGTTTCAGGCTTTAATAACACAAGTGTAACAGGTACCTCAGCAGTCTTAACAGGTCTTACTGCCGGGGCTACTTATCAATATCGGTTGCGAGCAGTAAATGCTTCAGGCACTTCTGGTAACTCAAATAATATTTCAACCAGCACCTTGTCTGTGGCGCCAACAGCAAGTGCAGCTTCTTCTATTACCTCGTCAGGTTTTACAGCTAGTTGGACTTCCGTCACTGGTGCAAGTGACTACCGTATTGATGTATCAACCAGTAGTGGCTTTGGTTCTTTTGTAGGCAGTTATAATAATCAAACAGTAGGAGGTACATCCATAGCTGTTTCTGGATTGGTTTCTGGCACTACTTATTATTATCGCGTAAGGGCCAATAATGCCTCAGGGGCTTCTGTCAACTCCAATATAATTACAACACTGATCAAGCCTGCAGCACCTAATGCTACTGATGCTACTGCGGTAACTGTAGGAGGGTTTACAGCTAATTGGGATGCGGTTGCGGGATCAACAGGGTATAAACTGGATGTGTCATTAAATGATTTTGTGTCTAATGTAATTGGTTATAGCGATTTGAGTGTGGCCAGCACATCGCAGTTGATAACGGGCCTTGTGGCAGGAACTACTTATAAATTTCGGGTTCGCTCATTGAATGCCACCGGTGCTTCCGACAACTCCAATGTTACAGCTACGGTTACTGTACCTTCTGCTTCTGTGGCAACAAACGCCACCTCAGTAACCACAACTGGCTTTACTGCAAACTGGAATATTGTTACCGGGGCACCAGCTTATTTTCTTGATGTTTCCACCGATAACCTTTTCGGCTCTTTCATTTCTGGGTACAACAATTTTTCTACTTCCAGTCTTTCGCAAACCATTACCGGAATGACGGCAGGAACAAACTATTATTATCGCGTTCGTGCAGCGAACGTATCAGGAAGTTCTGCCAATTCTCCGACTATTACGGTTGCTACGTTGCCAGTGGCCCCAACATCTAATTCTGCCACCATTGTCACCTCAACAGGATTCACTGCAAATTGGACGACCGTAGCAGGAGCTGTTGACTACCGGATTGATGTATCAACGGACAATGCCTTTAGCTCATTTGTAGGAAGTTCAAACCAAACGGTGATCGGCACATCACTGGCACTCACAGGGTTATTGCCGGGCACTAATTATTACTATCGGGCGCGGGCAGCAAATGCCTCGGGCAGTTCTGCGAGTTCAATCACAATCGCGGTGCTCACATTACCGGCAGCACCAGTAGCAAACGATGCGGTCTCTGTAACCAGTACTACTTTTAATGCGAGTTGGAATCCTGTATCAACGGCCACCGGCTATTTTATTGATGTATCAACGGTTAGCAACTTCTTATCTTTTGTTGCTGGATATGAAAATACGAGTGTGGCGACTACTTCAATTACGGTTACCGTGCCAACAGCAGGCACCACTTATTATTATCGGGTGAGATCAATCAGTACTGCTGGTACATCATCCAATTCAAACATTATAACCATTCTACTTAAACCAGCTTCACCGGTTGCCAGCATTGCTACTGCTGTTACAGCGGATGGCTTCACAGCAAACTGGTCGACAGTGCCTGGTGTGTTGGGTTATTACCTGGATGTATCGTCTAACAACTTCTCAGGCTTCCTTCCAGGCTATGACAATTTTCCGTTGTCTGGAATTTCACAAATAATTACTGGGTTGAACGCAGGTATCAATTATCAATACAGAGTGCGTTCTTATAATGTTACAGGCTCATCAGCCAACTCAGCCACTATTACAACGATCACTAGACCACCCGCTCCTGTTGCCATTAGTGCTTCCGCTTTTACAGCAACTAGTTTCACTGCCAACTGGCAGGCCACCACCGGTGCGAGCAGTTATAGACTCGATGTTTCATCAGACCCTTCTTTTGGATCATTCTTTCCTGGGTTTGAAAATCGTTCAGTTACAGGAACTTCGTCAAATGTAAGTGGATTAACTCCTGGTGTTGCCTACTACTATCAGGCAAGGGCGGTCAACGTCTCTGGAACTTCACCTAATTCAAATTCTATCAGCTCAACAAATATTCCACCTCCACCACCAGTATTGAACGCAACGTCCATAACTACTACAAGCTTCACCGCGAATTGGTCAACCACATCAGGTGCGCTTAGTTACTTGCTTGACGTATCAGATAACAACTTCTCATCGTTTGTTAGTGGTTATAATGATTTGAGTGTGACAGGCAACTCGCAAAGTGTTACAGGGCTTGCTGCAGGCACAGCCTATCAGTACAGGGTTCGAGCTGCTAATGCATCTGGAATTTCGTCAAACTCATCGTCCATTTCTGTTCAAACATTACCTGCCGAACCATCGGCACAAGCGACAGCTATTACCTTTAGTGCCATCACAACATCAACAATGAATGTTTCTTTTGCGGCAGCAGTTGGTGGAGCTAACGGATATGTGGTCATTCGCAAGACAGCCTCATCACCCACCGGGTTGCCAAACGATGGGGTGACCTATTCATCAGGCTCTTCTATAGGTGATGGGACAGTGGCCTATGTGGGAAGCGCAACTAATTTTAGTGAGAGCGGCCTTTCATCCGGAATTGTTTATTTCTACAATGTGTACGCGTATAATGGCAACGGTATATCAACGAATTATAATACTAACTCGCCCCTCGAGGGAAGCAAGGTGACGTTACCTGATGCACCGGTGACGTTAGCCGCTACATTGATAGGCCAAACTTTGTTTAATGCAAATTGGATTTTAGCGAGCGGGGCTACCGGATATTTTATCGATGTGTCCACAGATGATTTCTCAACTTTTGTCACGGGGTACAATAATCAACCGACAGGAAATGTTACTTCTTTTGGAGTGAATAGCCTTACAGCTGCAACAGCCTATCAATATAGGGTAAGAACCGTTAATGCCTCCGGTAGCTCGATCAACTCTACTGTTATTTCATTGGTGACAATTCCTCCAACACCCACTGCTTTGGCCGCAGCCGGAGTAAATACTACGGGCTTTACAGCCAACTGGAGTGGCACGGGAACAACTAATTTTTTTATTGATGTTTCTTCTGACAATTTCTCAACATTTGTTACAGGCTATAACAATCTAGCGGTTAACGGAGCCTCCTCTCAAAACATTACCGGCCTGAACATAGGCACCGCTTACAAATACAGAGTACGTTCCTCTAATGCCACAGGCGTATCGCCAAGCTCAAATGCCATTTCTGCAAATACACTTGTCGCAGATCCCACCGCCCAACCAACGGCACTAACATTTTCAAATGTTACCATCAACTCACTTGATGTGTCGTTTGCACCAGCAATTGGATCACCAACAGGTTATATAGTCCTACGAAAATCAGGCTCGACCCCGATCGATGTTCCTGTGGATGGTATCGTCTATTCTGTTGCGAGCATTATAGGATCAAGTACCGTGGTGAACGTTGGGGGAACTTCCTTTTCTGATATCAGCTTAATCAATGAGATGAATTATTTTTATTCCATTTATTCGTATAACGGATCTGGTGCATCCATTAATTATCTGATCACTGGTCCCCTTCAGGGCAATAAAAGTACGCTGGCCGTGGAGCCAACCTCACAACCGACTTTATTCAAATTCGTTTCATCCACTGCAAGCTTATATTCTGTTTCGTTCACGCCAACATCAGCTTCAGCCTATCTTGTTTTAAGAAAACAAGGATCATCTCCTACAGAAATTCCTGTTGACGGTGTTCCATACTTGTTAGGAGGTACCCTTGGTTCAAGTACGGTAGCACACTTTGCAAGTGCTTCACTTTTTGATGAATCCTTGCTTTCAAACTCCACTTACTTCTATTCCGTTTTTTCTTTTAATGGTTCAGGTGCGAGCGTCAATTATCGTATCACAACCCCATTGACAGCTTCTGTGCTAACATTGCCCGATGCGCCAGTTGCTAAGCCATCTTCCAATAATACCACCACAACCTTTGATGCCAATTGGGACGCTGTTAGTGGCACCGGAGCAGTTACTTACGAGGTTGAGGTATCGAAAGATGATTTTTCTACCCTTCTTCAGAGCCTTCCATTGATAAACGCTACAACCGTCCGCATAAATAACCTATCGCCAAGCACAGATTATCAATATCGTGTGAGGGCCAAAAATGCAAGGGGGCTTTCAACTAATTCAACGGCTATCGCAGCAAGGACTTCGGATGTTTCACTTGCAAATGCATTAAAAATAAATACTAATGCAACTTCAACAACTCTGGCAGTTGGGTTTAACCAAACCACACTTTTAGTAAACGTATCAGGGGGAACTGGTATCAGGTCGGCAATCTTAAAGTACCGGAAGATTCTTGGCGGAGCGTTTACAACCATCGCAGCAGTTGACAAAGGGTCGGATAATTTTGAAGTTGTGATAACAGAATCCTTGCTGGATGAACTTGGGCTTGAGTTTTATTTTGAGGCAACAGACCAAACAGGCATAGTGGTGAAGAGCAATGGCAATTCTTTTATTTATTTATCTAAGAGCGCTGCTGCGATCGAAGCTATTCCTTTTACTTCCAGCTTTGACGGCACAAGCGGCACGTATGAAATGTTCTCGGTGCCCTATGTGCTGACGGATAAAAACATCGCAGGTATTTTTGATGAGTTGGGTGCTCCAGACAAAACGCAGTGGAGGTTATTCCATTTCAAGGGTAATAAATATATTGAGTATCCCGATAACATCACCACCCTTGAGATGGGTAAAGGGTATTGGTTTAATGCAAAAGAAAAAATTGATATTAGGCCAGGAGCCGGTGAACTTTCAAAAGCCAATCAAAGTACTCCGTTTCAAATTACTTTTGAAAAAGGCTGGAACCAGATTGGCAATCCATATCCGTTCAACATCGATTGGAAGACTATCAAGGATGCAAATGAGGTAGCCGGATTAAATGCCCTATGGCTCTTTGAAAAAGGAGCTTATACAAAGAAGGATGTATTAGCAACATGGAAAGGAGCCTTTGTGTTTAGCGACAATGGCGGTACGGTTAACTTCCCTGTTTCGGCAAAAACCTCAGCACCCGGCCGAACTAAATCAAATGAGCTGCCGGTGAGAATTGATGAAGAAGCGTGGCAACTTCCCCTCATCTTAAGTTTAAACGGAATGAATCAAATCAGTTCGGTAGGCATGCACCCTGATGCAAAAGTTTCTAAGGATAAGTTTGATGAGATCACCATGCCGAGATTTATTGATTACCTGGAGATGGACACCTATCACGAAGAATTTTTTGCCCACAACTTTTCTTCTGATGTTGTGCCCACAACTAATACCAGTAGTTGGCTCTTCACAGTTTCTTCCAATCAAAAAGGAAGTGAAGCAACCATCAGTTGGGATCAACAGGCACTTTTCAATAGCCGCTCCAAATTAGCCTTGCTTGATTTGCAAACCCATACATTGGTGGATATGAAAACGACCAGTATGTATCGTTTCTCATGGACAGAGGGAAGGCAGTTTAAAATATTATATAGTAAGGAAGGAGATCTGCTTCCTGGAATTACACTTCTGGGAAATGCATACCCCAATCCATTTAATACAGCCGTTACAATTCCGTTTATGTTAGAACAGGATCAGTCAAACGTAGAAGTTATTGTTTATGACATGCTTGGCAGAAAAGTAAAAACAATAAACAAGGCAGATGTTAAAGCCGGCATTCACAATCTTGAGTGGGGTGGAGCTAACGAACAAGGCGATGCTGTTGAAAGTGGCATGTACTTCTACCAACTACGGGGAGACAAAGGAATACTGTCTTCAATAAAACGATTGTTAAAACAATAGGGATATGAGATACCATTGCGATAATAGAATCGGCCACAAAGCCACGAAGGCACAACTTATTGTTGGTGTTCAGATGCCCTCTTGTGGGCAGACC
>JANOLM010000292.1:0-2471 GCA_031419815.1 Bacteroidia bacterium | reverse complement strand
ATCGTTATCCAGACGGGCATTTGTAATCACCTCTCCCGTAAGCAAAGCCTTTCCATTTCTGCCCTTGCTTACAAAATTTAATCGAAGGTCATCCACTCCGGGAGTGAGCTCTGGCTCAATTTTCACATCCCATAACCAACCAACCGTGCGAGGCATCAACGATTTCACATCAGCACGTTTTAATATGGCGTTGATGGTTGCCGTATCTTTTACGGGGTAGAGAAATGGAATACCGGGGTTACTTAACGCAAATAGAGGCGAGAGATTTAGCTTAGTAAGCGAATCCAGCGAACTGCCGCTGGTGTCTGATTTACTAAGTTGTTTTTCCAACGCTGTTTTTGTGGTGTCGGCTTTTGTTGTATCCGAAGAAAGAGAGCTAGCAAGGTCATCTGTTTTTGCGATGGTGTCGGTAAGGCCTTCTACTTTTTTTGTGTTCTGCTCTCTCACCAACATTTGATTGATGCCGACAAGTGATTGGTTGAGTTGAGGATCGTTATATTCTACAATGTCCCAAAACTCAAGCCTGGCAGCACCTTGCAAAAGTTTTCTTACACGCTGTGGGTTATCAGCACCTGGAATTTCAATTTGAATCATACCCGACCCTAAGCGCTGAATGTTTGGTTGTGAAGTACCAAACTGATCAATACGGGTTTTTAAAATAGTATAGGAACGCTCGATAGCACTTTCAATTTCATCATTGAGGAACTTCATCACCACGTCATCTGTATCCGACAAACTGACGCGCCCACGGGTTGATGCCGTAGCAAATATAGAGGCAAGGCTTTTACCAGAGTTTGTCGCTTTAAAGGCTTTGTAAAATAAAGCGCTGTAACTTTCCTGGCTAGTCTTTTGCATCTCACGTGCCTTTTGCAAGGAAGAGATGAAAGCAGGATCCTGGTTATTGTCGCTCAACCCCTTGATGATGTCTACTGGCGATACTTCTAACACTACATGCATACCACCTTGCAAGTCAAGGCCAAGACTTAGCTCATTTGCCTTTACTTCTTTATAGGTATACTCCACCCCAAATAAATTATAAACAGGTTGGTTCCATAGGGAATCAAGGTAAATCTGCTTACGGGCGAGGTTAACCACACCGCCTTTATCAGTGGCTTTATTGATAGCATCTTGTTGCACCCTGCGCGACACAAATGTGAACGACAGATAATACAAGCAGAGCATTGTGATGAGAATGGTTAGCACCACTACTAATCCTTTGTTACGCATAAAAAAAAGAATTTAGAATTGAAAACTGAGAATTAAGGAAGTGTTGAGTTCACGGATCGTGAATTTTCAACGTGCACTTTTGAAATTAACTAGGGAGCGTTGGGGGATATAACAGCCCTAAAAAATGTCTTGAAAAAATTAGCGAATACCGTTGGAGCAATTGAAACTGATTCTGCCTCTTCATCCGTTGTAAATAATTCCTCAAGCAAACAAGGGATTTGAACGTTTACATTCTCTACGGTGCTATTGATAACAGCATCAGAAGGAGCGCTGACAAAGGCTTGGTGAGTATCCTGATCAGAATCTTGCTCAGTCTTAATCTCTTCAAGGTTGGATTGAGCCTGATGATAAAAAGATTGCGAAAATAGAATAATCACTGCAGCCAGTACTCCGGCAAACATCATCGCAGGTCTATATGAGAGGTTTTTTCGCATTTGGGCTACAAAGGTATTGATTCGGTCAGATTTTGCAAATCCGTTAATCGGGAATCCGTTATCCGTTAATCGGGTGGTCGTTAATCGTTAGAATGATTGCCGATTAACCATTAACGGATAACGATTAATGTTCTAAGATAACCCACCAACACCTCCAACGCTCTGTCAAAATTTGAGTTATTCGGAATCACCAGGTCGGCCTTGTGTTTGATGGGTTCAATAAGACTTTCAAATACTGGCATTACATGATGCTGATACCGGTATAGAACATCATCAACATCGTAGCCGCGCTCCACCTGATCTCGTTTAATCCTCCGGCCCAGCTTCACATGGTCTTTGGCTTCAATAAAAATTTTGAGATCAAGCTCTCTTTCTATCTCTTCAAAATATTGAACAAACAATCCCTCGACCACAATCACCGGAGCTGATTTAAACTCCAGTAACTTCGGCTCTGTATTTGGATTATTAAATGTGTACTCCTTCTTGATTACGTTCTGCCCTGCCTTTAGTTTAACGAGATCGGCACCGAATGTTCTGTAATCAATGGATTGGGGCAAATCAAAATTGCGAATTCCATTTTCATCAACCGGCTGCTGCTCGCGGCTCCAATAATAATTATCTTGCGAGATCAGGCAAATTTCCTCTGACTTAAAACGCGAAGAAAGACCTTGCAAAAAGTAAGTCTTGCCCGAACCACTGCCGCCTGTTATACCTATCGTGAAGGGTTTATTCATTGTTTTTTAATTCAAGATTCAAAGTTCAAGATTGTGTTTCAATTTAAACGCTCAGTTACCTCAATTTTGAATCTTG
>JANOLM010000291.1:0-2025 GCA_031419815.1 Bacteroidia bacterium | reverse complement strand
GTCGTCATAACAACAGCTCGTATGGCAACGATACAAATGGAAGACAACGGTCGGTTTCCGGTCAGAATGAAAACTCACGATCATCAGCCAATGACTGGAGTCAGGTTCAACGCCAGGAAAACTCTAATAAAAGATCTTCAGTAAACCGGGAGATGCCTTCTTCTGGAAATAGGTCTAACTCTGATTTTCAAAGTTTGCCAAATACCCCGCAGCGAAATTCACGATCATCAGCCAATGATTGGAGTCAGGTTCAACGACAGGAGAACTCTAATAAAAGATCTACAATAAACCGGGAGATGCCTTCTTCGGGAAATCGGTCTAACTCTGATTTTCAAAGTTTGCCAAATACCCCGCAGCGAAATTCAAACGGGCAGCAAAGGCAAGATGTATCTAGACAATGGTCTGGTGGTACTACCGACAATAACAACAATGCTTCACGCCAGCAGGTAACAAGGCCAGCGTATGAACCTAGAAGTAACCAAAGATCTTCTTCTTTTCAAATGGACAGAAGAGAATCATCAGGGAATCCAAACATTCAACGATCCGGTAATACTGGTGGAGGTGGAAATAAATCGAGTGAGCATAAAAGAGGAAGAGATTAATCTTCTCTCTAGGTGGTGAGGATGTAAAGTGATTATCATACAAATCCTCACTAAGGAAGCTATCTCTTTCGAGCGGTAGCTTCTTTTTGTTTCAGCTAGTTTCAGTTAGACAACTTCTGTTGTGGTGATCGAGTCTTCTATGACAAAGTAGTACTCTTTTTGACTTAAACCATCCGCTATCTCACTAAATCGAAGTAGTATTTATGTAAGTAGCAACTAAATTGAAAAGCGATATTAAAGATATCTAGCTTTAGCGATAGTATGCATTTTAAAGGGATGTGCAGGATTATGTTAATCGTTGAATCATCCTGATAACAATGAGTTTTCATAAAGTTTAATTATCATTTCATTGTTAGCTTAGTACTAGTGCCGTGTCAACTTAATAATGTCGGGAAGTTATAAACAGCGAGCAGATTCTGTTACACAAGACCCTTGCGGCAGAGCCGCAACACATTTGTAGATACTCCCTGATAATAGCATAAGGTGCATCGCACCGAAATATCTTCATTATTCCAAAATGCAAAATATATGTTATAGTTGGTTGTAAGCCGGTTTACGTTTCGGTGCTACGCACCTTAATTTAGTAAGGCAATTTGCTTTTACAAATATTTTGCGGCTCTGCCGCTAGTGTTATGGAATTACGTCAAAACAGAGTTGACACGTCACTAGTGTTAAAAATAATGGCTATAAACCCAATAGCCTTTTAAAGAACCCTTTCTTTTTCTTCTTCTGTTCCTTTTCGCCAAAAGTACGCGTTGACTCCTTTTCCTTCTTCCCAAAAATCTTCTCCAGCAAGTTGGTATCCGTCTTATAAAGATTGCAGGAAAGTTTACGTTCAAGGTTTGCCGGTAGTTGAGGGAAACGAGCCTGACTTAGTTTAGCAAGTTCTGCGTCAGCATTGACTTGATTAAAAAATGTAGCTACAATGGGCAACGCAGTGCTTGCCCCCTGACCTAATGCAGTGGAACGAAAACGAATTCGAGGATCGTCAGCACCTACCCACGAGCCGATTACCAATTTTGGTGTCATCGCGATAAACCATCCATCGGCATTAGACTGTGTTGTTCCTGTTTTGCCAGCCATGTCATTCGTAACGCCATACTTTGATCGCATGCTGGCGGCAGTACCTTCATTCACAGCACGCTTTAACATATGCACAAGCATCATTGCATTATCTTTCGATAGTACCTGATCACCCGTTGCTGCATCAAAACTTTCCAGCACTATGTTATCATGAGAAGCAATGGAAGTTAAATAGTAAGGTCTAACTGAACGTCCGTTGTTTGCAATACAGGCATACGCAGTAACCATTTCTGTAACCGATACACTTGGCGCACCCAATGCCAATGAGGGCACTCGCTCCAGCTCGCTTGTTATTCCCATTTTCTGCGCTAACAATACAGTTCTATCAATACCGGCTTTT
>JANOLM010000290.1:0-6313 GCA_031419815.1 Bacteroidia bacterium | reverse complement strand
ACGAATTGTAAAGCTTCGCGAAAAATTTGGGAAGAAATTTGTGATTCGTATTGACGCGAATCAGGGTTATACTTCAGAACAGACGATTGAGTTTTACAAGAAGACCAAACATCTGGACATTGAGTTGATTGAACAGCCGCTTCCTGCAAAAGCGATTGCGGAGACAAAAAAACTTCCTGATGAAATCCGCACCATCATCGCTGCAGATGAATCTTTGTTGTCAGCAAAAGATGCAATAGAATTAATAAAACCACCTCGCGCTTCTGGTATTTTCAACATCAAACTGATGAAGTGTGGAGGAATTAGCCAAGGGTTAAAGATTGCTGACATTGGTTTACAAGAGGGCGTTGATCTCTTCTGGGGTTGTAATGATGAAAGCATTGTAAGTATTACCGCAGCGCTTCACACTGCCTTTGCCTGCTCCAATACCAAATACATTGACCTGGATGGAAGTTTAGACCTCGCCCGCGATGTAGTGAAGGGCGGCTTTATATTGAAAGATGGAATTATGTCTTGTTCGAGCAAGCCAGGGTTGGGAGTGGAGAGGATTTGATACATATGGAATGTTGCTTGTCTATCAGAGGATTCCAGGCGAAATGTTAGCGAAGAAAAATAAAAATTGCAAACAGCTCTACTTATTTTCTTTTATTATTTTTTGTTTAAATACTTTATTTGGAAGTGTAATCTTAAGAATATAAATGCCAGATGATAAAGTTGTTATTGGAATGCTAAAAAAATTTTCCATTGTACTGAAATCTACAATCATTCGTCCTAAAGGATCATAAAGTTCAACTCGACATTCACTTTTAAAATCCTTTGTCTTTACATATAGAAATTCATTCGCTGGATTTGGATAAACGACAATATCTTCATT
Organism: Bacteroidia bacterium; assembly: GCA_031419815.1. Classification (GTDB taxonomy): domain Bacteria; phylum Bacteroidota; class Bacteroidia; order Cytophagales; family Cyclobacteriaceae; genus ELB16-189. The sequence continues at coordinate 5,439 of JANOLM010000290.1, read as the reverse complement.
TAAGTAAGTCACCTTATTATTTGCCGACAAAACATGAAGATCAGAATCAAAGAATATTTGATTTACAAAGAAGTCTAGATTAACATAAAATGTTTGAAGTGGCTTTTCTGGATCAAATATTATGGTTGTATCTTTTTCAAATCCTTTGAAGAGGATAGGCAAAGGCATTTCAAAAAATGAAACTGAAGGATCAGAGGTGGTTTGTTGAAAACTTACCTCGACACGATTCTTTTGATCGTTATAAACCTGATTCCAAAATACATGATATGATGGATAGCCTTCTCCATAGAACCATTGATCAAAGAAGTCTATCAGGGACTGACCGGAAACTTTTTCCAAATGGTTTTGCAGCATTGACGTACGCGCAAAGGAATAAGCTAATTGAGGATCATTGAGATAATTTCGGATTCCATTAAAAAAATTGTTGTCACCTAATTTCCAGCGGAGCATATGTAATAAATAGGCTCCTTTCCAATATGACAACCGATAATCAAAAATATTCGCAACGGTAGTAGTATCTGTAGCATAAACAGAGCCGTTTGGTAAACTTGTAATGTAATCCGATATTTCTTTAAGCCACCCCCTTGACCTGGATGGATCGGTAGCATACCCAAGGCTTAGGTATTCACAATACTTAGCAAACCCTTCATTCAGCCAAATATCGCTCCAAGAAGCACACGTAACTTTATTACCAAACCAGGAATGCGCTAATTCATGAGCTAGTAGCCGAATATCGAAAGTAGAAACGAAAGTCATAGTTTGGTTTTCCATTCCGCCACCATCGGTGGTTTGAGCGTGCCCGTATTTTTCTTTTTTAAATGGATAAGAGCCAAACAAACTATCATAAAAATGAAAAATCCTTAATAAAGATTTGCTTGTTTCCCTTGAAAAAGTGCTGTCTTCAGGATAAGTATAGTATAGAACCGGCATTAAACCATTTTGCAAATCCGCCATGACGGTGTACTCACTATAATTAGTTACGGCAACGCAAATCAAGTAAGTGGCAATGGGATATCTTTCTTTCCAGTGATATGCGAGTTTATTGCCGACAGGGGTAATCTTTTTCAGGAGACCGTTTGAGGTTGCTTTGTTTCCCTTCGGGACAACTATGAAAATATCAACAGAGTCAGCTTTATCGGTCAATGTTTGCTTGCAGGGCCACCAATCTTTAGCACCGTAAGGCTGTGACTTAGTCCAAGCTATGGGAGATTTAGTAATGCCGTGAGTGCTGGTTATAAATGAATTTGAATTTGGGGAACCATGGTAAAAAACTGTAACTGAATCTAAGGTTGCTAGAGTCTTTGGAAATTTTAATAGGAGCACATCCTTACGTGGTCGGGTGAAGGATATTTTTACTTGACTATAAATCACGCTGTCTATTAGTAATGCTTGCACAGCATCAAGTTCAATAGCGTCTAAATTCTGAAGTGGTTTAAAATATGTTGTTATCGATCCGGATATCGAACTTCGGGCAGGATCAATATCCCATATGCATCGATAGAATTTAACATCATAATTGTTACTGGTGGCACCAGAAATCTGCGCTGAAGCAGATATTCCAGTAATCAGAAAAAGCCATACGCAATAGTATGATCTAAGCATAGATGAAAAGTGACCAAAAAAATGTAACCCCTTTATCGGATAGTGAACGACCGGATTGTCTGAATCTTACTTGCGCGCGATCATCTTTTTAAAGCACCTATAACCTGTGCAAGACTATCAAAAAATTGATCTGAATCCGCAAGAATAACTTTCCAACCAATTTTACTTCCTTCTTTAATCAATATTATTTTAATCTGTACACCTGCCTGTCCGGCAGGCAGGTCTGTGGCAATCTTATACCCACTTCGCTCCAGCGCATTCTTTGTCCACAAATATTCATGTCCTTCTCCAATCAGTTGAACTGAAATTTTGCGATGCGCTTCATGGCTCATCTTTCCGGTTTTCAAATCAAAACCTTTCAATTGAAAGACTTCATCAAACGAGCCGTCTAACACTAAGTCTTCGGGAAGGCCAGTAAGAATTTTTTTCTTGGAAGTTGCCAACCAGATTTTATCTGCTGTTTGCAAAGCCAGATCCAATTCGTGTGTGGCAATTAGAATTGCTTTGTTTGTTGTTCGCGCCAGGTGCCGCAATAAATTCATGATCTCTACTCGATTATTAAGGTCAAGGTGCGCTGTCGGTTCGTCCAATAAAAGTATTTCTGTCTCCTGTGCAAGAGCACGTGCAATCATGGCCATCTGAAGTTGGCCATCGCTGAGTTCTTCAATGTTTTTATCAGCTAAGTTTTCAAGATGAACTTGTGATATTGAGCGATCGATGATGAATTTATCTTCTTCGTTCAGTTTAATATCCCAATTCAAATAGGGATAGCGCCCGAATGTAACAAGATCTCTTACCGTCATGTTGTAAGCATGAATGCGGTCGGTCAGTACTACGGCAATTTTCTTTTCGGTTGTGATGGAACCTGATAAAGGTTTCTGTAGTCTAGCCAGTGTTCTAATGAGTGTTGATTTGCCTATTCCATTAGGCCCCATGAAACATACGAGTTCACCGGCCACCAAATCTAAGTTGAGATGGTTGAATAAAGAGTTGCTACTTTCCTTACGGGAATAGCCGACTGAAAGATTATGGGTTTGAAGATGCGGAGTCAAAAATCAGAACCTTAATTCGCTCAAGATTAATTCAAATCCAGACAATACAGGTTCTCCGGAGAGCGGCAGGTCAAAACCCTGATGGATTCTTTCCGGCTTATTAAGTTCATAGATATAAACCGTTTCGGAATCAGCGTCAATTAACCAACCTAGGCGGCAACCATTTTCCATCCATTCATTCATTTTTGATTTTAAAGATTCGATGGTGTCTGAATAAGATTTTAATTCAACAATAAAATCGGGGCAGACGTAAGCAAATGATTTTTTGATTTCCTTTTCGCTCAGCTTATTAAATTGTTCATTGCTGATCCAGGCGGCATCTGGATTGCGCATGGCTTTGTTTTTCAGATAGAAGCCTGTATCGGAGTCAACCGCCTTTCCCAGTTTATATTTTTTATTCCAAAGGCGGAGCTGCATAATGACTTCACTGTTCCGATCTCCAGATAAAATGGCAGTTGGTGACATAATTATAATTTGACCTTTGCTGTCCCGTTCAAATTTTAGGTTGGCATTCTCCTGGCAGAAATGGAAGAACTCATCATCGTCCATCTTCTCTATTGTCTTTCCTCGCAGGGTGAAAATATTTTCCATCTTACCAAAGTTACTAAAAAGTAGGGCCTAAGTCCCAATGCCTGCCTGCCGAAGCTTTTTTAATCAATGAAACTTTAGTGAAGTTGATAGCGTAGGCATGGCCCAATTCCGAATGTCTTAGACCCGTACTTTTTTCGAATGCAGTATCATCCAGATCACAACTGGTGCACCAATTACAGACGTAACAGCATTGAGTGGTAATATTTGTGTACTTCCAGGCAACTGTGCAAGCATATCGCAAAGAAGAAGGAGAATTGCGCCACCAATCATCACTGCGGGAATCAGTATTTTATGATTGCTGGTTTTTATGATCAGTCGTATCATGTGAGGAACTGCCAGGCCAACAAAAGCAATAGGTCCACAAAAGGCTGTTACCACCCCAGTCATAAGGCTAGTAGCGAGGACAATTAAAAATCGGGAACGCTTTAAATTAATATCAACACTTTGCGCATAGTTATCACCCAAAAGCAGAGCATTCAACGATTTTATAGAAGCAAAACTGATTAGTCCTCCAACCAAGAAGATCACCGACATCACATTTATTTCCTTCCAACTTGTGCCACCAACACTTCCAAGTGTCCAGATCATGAAGGTTTGTAAATCTTCGGCCTTGCTCACAAATTGAAGGACGCTAACAATAGATTGCGTAACAGCCGCAATCATAAGTCCGATTATCAATAAAGAAACATTGTCGCGAAGACGTTGAGAGATACTGATCACCACTAGAAAAACCGCTGCGCTTCCCACGCTCGCGGCAATTGAGATTGCCCACGGCCCAGAAAACAAGGCGACAGCATTTCCAGATAAGATCATTAATGAAACCAAAAGACTTGACCCGGCACTTAACCCAAGGACATCTGGTCCTGCCAACGGATTTCGGAAAAGAGTTTGCATCAACAACCCTCCTGTGGCCAATGAAGCACCTGCCACTACACACGTAATTGCTTTTGGAAAGCGAAATTGCCAGATAATGTCGTTCCAGATATTTTGTTCGCTTTGCCCTGAAAGGCTTTCTAAAATTTGGTGTAAAGGAATTTTAACGCTTCCCAGTGAAATATTGAGCAGAAAGAGAACCCCCAAAGAGATCAGCAAGAAAGGGATGGCTTGATTTCCTTTCGGGATTTTTTTCACAATTTTTTATCTAAGTCAGAAAAGTACTTTGTTTTGATTTGCCCACCAACCAGAGATACAACGATCTTGTGTCTTTACGCTGATAGTAAAAATCCATTTTGATATTGACATTTATTATAGCATTGTAACTACCTGAAAATCAAGTTAGAATACGCCATTACAACTTAATGATTCCTCGAATTATTAAAATCCTGGTAAATTTTGAAACCCAAACTTGGTAACTCCCTAACTGTTCCTATCTTTGCAGTCCTTTTTGCGGTACAGAACCCGTAAATGGGCTTAGAAACAAGCAAAAAAGGTTAAAGTTATGCCTGGTATAATTGGAAAGAAGATAGGAATGACAAGCGTTTTCAACGCTGAAGGCCATAATATAGCGGTCACCGTCATTGAGGCCGGGCCTTGTGTTGTTACCCAGGTAAAAAACGAGGCAACGGATGGTTACAAAGCCGTGCAGATGTCTTTTGGCGAGAAAAAAGAAAAAAACACCCCTAAAGCAATGCTGGGGCATTTTAAAAAAGCCAACACCACCCCAAAGCGTAACGTAATTGAGTTTCGCGATTTCAGCGCAGAGTATGATACCATTGCAGAGTTAGGCAAAGAGATTCGCGTTCAGGATATTTTTGCTGAAGGTGATTTTATTGATGCCGTTGGCACCTCCAAAGGAAAGGGATTTCAAGGTGTGGTAAAGCGTCACAACTTTGCCGGAGTAGGTGGACAGACACACGGTCAGCACAATCGTCTTCGTGCTCCCGGCTCAATGGGTAACGCGTCTTTTGCTTCCCGCGTAATAAAAGGTAAGCGTCTTCCTGGCCGTATGGGAAATGATCGCAAGAAACTGAACAACTTGAAAGTTGTAAAAATCATGCCCGAACAAAATTTGATTTTAGTAAGTGGCTCCGTTCCCGGAGCTAAGAACTCAACTGTAATTCTGCAAAAGTGATGAGTATAGCAGTATTGAAATATAGTGGCGAGAATACAGGTCGGTCAATTGACCTCTCCAGTGAGGTCTTCGCTATTGAGCCTAACGACCACGCGATTTGGCTGGATGTAAAAAGTTATTTGG
>JANOLM010000289.1:0-2826 GCA_031419815.1 Bacteroidia bacterium | reverse complement strand
ATGCCAGTGCGATGGGCGGAGTATCATCCACAGAATTTTGATCAGATGTATATTGCCACAGAGCTTGGTGTCTGGACTACTGACAATCTAAATACTGCGAGTCCGGTGTGGAGTTCAACAAACGGTGGCCTCGCCAACGTGCGTACGGATATGCTAAGAGTGCGTAGTAGCGATGGAACGATCATGGCAGCCACGTATGGGCGGGGTGTGTTCACGGCCCTTATCCCTTCACAACTTGATCAGACCATTTCATTTGCAGCTTTGCAGGCAAAGAATTTTGGAGATGCAGCAATCGACCTGACGGCCTCTTCAACCTCCAGTCTTCCAATAACCTATGCAAGTTCGAATGTAAACGTAGCCAAGATAACGGCTACAACCTTGACCCTTACTGGTGCCGGAACATCTGTCATCACGGCTAGTCAGGCGGGCAATAATTATTATAAGGCAGCCACCGCAGTCAGTCAGGCCATCACCGTTACCAGTGGAAACGTAGATGTAGGAAATGATCTCGACTTTGGTGATGTGATTTTGAAATTGACAAATGAAAAAACAGTCACCATCAAAAATACTGGAAATGGAGTATTAACGATTTCTGCTATCCAGTATCCTGCAGGGTTTTCAGGAGATCAGACAAGCGGTGTTTTGCAACCGGGGACTAATCTGACCGTGAAATTATTATTTGCCCCAACGCAAGCGAAAAGCTTCAGTGACACAATGAAGATTGTTTCTAATTCCTTTACGGGAAAAGGCAAGTTGAAGGTCACAGGCAAAGGCCTTCTAATCACTGCTTTTGAAGATAGTGCAATGGAAGGTTTCTCGGTATATCCAAATCCCACAACTGGGCTACTCTTCATTAAGACAAAAATGACTATTGGAAATGAACTTGAATTGGCAGATGTAAAAGGGCAGGCATGGAAAGAGAAGATCACCCCATTGAATGATAATATTGCACAAGTGGATATTAGCAGACTTGCCAGCGGGATTTATTTTATAGTAATTTCAACGCAGACGGGCAGTAAAGTAAAACGGATTATAAAACAGTAACATTTCATAATATGAAAATCTTACAATATTTTTCCCTCCTTCGGGCGACCTTAAAAGGAATTGCGCTCTTGAGTTTGGTCGCATTCTTATTCGGTATTTCCTCTTGCGATAAAGGCCCAACTCCTGAAGAAGAATTTTTAAAGAAGATTTCAAAAAACTGGAAATCATCATCCACAGGGGTGCAGCTTGACGGAAAAGATGTAAATGTGGTTTTTAGTGGGTTTACATTGACTTTTACCACCGGAGCGACCTACACCTCAACCAATGGCAATCCTCCTATTTGGACAGCTACTGGAAAACTTTCTCTTAAATCAACATCAAATGCTGCAGGTTTCAACATTATTCGCGATGACGGGGTGGTGGTTATGGTGGAGCAAATAACGGATGTCAAGCTTGTGCTTAAATTCCCCTATGCTTCAAAAGGCGCGCGGGCAGGAAGTGTGAGTGGCTCGTATGTTTTTGATTTGGTGGTAAAATAGCGGTCTAGCTAAGTGTAATTCAAATTCCCCGCGCTGAGTTAGCAACAAAGTTTTTATAACCACGGCTGGAGCAAACCCTCCAAGGTCTTTTCGCTAAAGCAACGAGACCTTGAAGGGTTTTAGTAATATGAAATGGTTATATATAATTGTCGATGTGACCCTCTCACTTTGGGCTAAAAATCTAATGGAGACAATTTTGAAACTGATCTTAAGTCATTTCCTGCAGAAATTGATTATCTGAAATTCCTATCTTTGGAAGATACGTATGCCCAACCTTCCATCCTCCTTAGAAAAGATTGACTCCTTGCGCCAGCAATTGAAGAAACTGAAACCGTTAAAACGGGAGGATGAAGAACGCCTTTGGAAAAAATTCAGGTTGGAGTGGAATTACAATTCAAATCATATTGAAGGCAACACGCTTACCTATGGCCAGACCGAACTTCTTTTAATTTTTGAAAAGACAACGGGTGATCACGACATGCGCGAGTATGAGGAAATGAAAGCCCACGATGTTTATGATTTCTAGGGAGAAATTAAAAAACGAAGTCGACAAAATTCCTGATCATCTTTTAGAGGAGGCGTATGCCTTGTTGAAAAGTCTAGTGAATGAAAGAAAAATGACCCTGATGGATTGGAATGATTGGGAGCAGAATCTTAAAAATTTCTCGAATGATTTTATGGTAAATCGAAACCAACCATTCAATCCTTGACTACACTGCGGCAGGGATAGTAGCGGAAAGCCCACAGCCATTGGTGCCACGACTTTGAGTCGTGGCACCAATAAAAGGCGAGGACTTGAAGCGGATAGCCCGTCCGTCCGCCCAAAAAATAATTAAATTTATACTGTAACATCTCTATTACCTCACCGTCTTGTATTTGAACGATGAATCTTGAAGCTTTTCAGAACCGGGTATTACCTTCAAAAAACAAGCTTTTTCGGTTTGCTTTCCGAATGTTGGGGAGCAGTGAAGAAGCCAAAGATGTAGTACAAGAGGTGTTGATCAAAGTTTGGAACGGCAGGGAGCAGATGGCGGAAGTACAGAACATGGAGGCATGGTGTATGCGCATCACCAAAAACCTCTCGCTTGACAAACTCCGGTCGCGGCAAAGAAGGGCAACCGATTCGATAGATGAAGGATTTGAAATTCGGCACGAAGCATTGTCACCTCATGAAAACACTGAACTAAATGAGAGTATGTTAAGAATTAACCAATTGATTGCCGCGCTGCCTGAAAAGCAACGACAGGTGATACACCTTCGGGACATTGAAGGGTATAGCTACAATGAAATATGCGAGATGCTG
>JANOLM010000288.1:0-2653 GCA_031419815.1 Bacteroidia bacterium | reverse complement strand
TAGTGGATGGACTCAACCTATCATCAACCGGATCAATATGCTTTCCACAGGTATCCGCACGGATGTTGGTATTAAGGTTTATGGACAAAACATCGATAGTATCTATAACATTTCTTTGGATATTGAAAAGGCACTCAAGGGAACTGAAGGTCTTGCTGATTTATACGTAGAACAACTAACAGGAGGAAAGTACCTCGACATTAAAATCAATCGCGAAGAGCTTGCTCGGTATGGTCTAAGCACTGACGAAGTAAGCATGCTTATAGAGACCGCTATTGGCGGTATGAACCTTACCAACACTGTTGAAGGAAGACAACGGTTTACAGTAAGTCTGCGCCTGGGACAGGATTACCGGAATGACCTTTCTGAAATTAAACGCATTCCAATCCAAACAGCGAATTACGGCACCATTCCGCTCTCGTCCGTAGTTGACATTACAATCTCGGAAGGTCCACCAATGATCAGTTCTGAAAATGCCATGCTAAGAGGTACTGTGCTCTTTAATATACGGGGTAAAGATATGGGCAGCGTAGTTAAAGACGCGAAAAAAAAAATTGAGGAGGAATTCAAAAAATTACCAAAGGGGTACTTCATCGAATGGAGCGGGCAATATGAAAATCAGGTACGTGCCCAAAACCGATTGAAGATCATTATTCCCATCACTTTGCTGATCATCTCCTTTGTATTGTATTTCACTTTTAAGTCGGCTAAAGAAATGCTTATCGTTCTTTCAAGTTTGCCAGTAGCGCTTGTGGGTGGAGTATATTCTATGTATTTCTTTGATGTTAATTTTTCTGTGGCGGTAGCTGTTGGTTTCATTGCTTTGTTTGGTGTTGCCGTGGAGACAGGCGTACTCATGATTGTATACCTGAACGAATCCATACAGAAACTCACACAAAGCAAAGGAAACTCTCCTGATAAAATTCAAAATGATGATATAAAAGACGCAGTATTTGAGGGAGCAGTGTTGCGAGTAAGGCCAAAATTAATGACAGTCATGGCAGACATGGTTGGTCTGCTTCCAATACTATTAGCCACTGGGACAGGCAGTGATGTAATGAAGCCCATAACCATACCATTTGTGTTCGGTCTTATTACCTCAACACTATTTGTACTCATCGTATTGCCCGTGGTGTATGAAGTTGTTAAGGAACGTGAATTAAAGAAGAATGGTAAACTCCAATACATGGAGATTAAAGATTGATCATGAGACTAGTAATAATATATATTTCTCTTAGCATCACGTTGTTTGGCACGCTAACAATTCGTGCGCAGGATACTGTCCGGTTAAGTCTTGAAGAAATTATTAATAAAGTTGAGGCAGAATATCCTCTCGTGTTGCAATACGATTCGCGTATCAAGTCTTTGCAAGCTAAAGCCGATGGCAGTTCAAGCTGGATGCCGCCAACATTTTCCTTCGGACTGAATTCATTTCCCTATCAATTGGAAATGATCAAACGAAAAGAAGATCCGATGAATTGGGCTGCCCTCATGTTTTCTGCCGAACAGATGATCCCCAACTCTTCTAAATTGCGTGCTAAAGGAGGATATTATTCTTCGTTGAAGCAGGTGCAGCAAAATAATGCGGAGTGGACTAAAAACATTTTACGTACACAGGTTCGAATACTATACTATCAGCGAATAGTTGCCGAGCATAAGCTAGGTCGTATTGCAGAAAACCGGGAGTTGTTGAAGCTTTTTATCACTATTTCCGAATCCCGATACACCTATAACCAGGCTGATCTCAGTACCATTTTCAAAGCCAAAGCCAAGTTAAAGGAACTTAATAACATGGAGACGATGGCAAAGGCCGAGGTAACCGAAAGTAATATTGGTTTGAACACATTATTGAACCGGCCAACAGAAACTCCCTTTACAATTGACACCGTTGTGGTGTTGAAAAACTATGATTCAATAATTCTTGTTCAGGACACTGCTTCTGTTCAGCGCAGTGACATAACCAGTATGACCAACAACATACGCTCAATGGAATTGAATCGTAGTTGGATGGAAACGGGTAGAAAGCCCGACTTTGGATTGCGAGTCAGTCACATGAACATGCTAGGTATGCCTAATCAATTTTCCGTTATGGGCATGGTGACTATCCCCATCGTTCCGTGGTCATCAAAGATGTATAAGACAGAAGTTCAATCCATGACGTATGAAATTCAGGCCATGAACTTAGAGAAGGAGAATATGAAGCTAATGGCTACGCGGATGATCAACGAAAAGCTCGCCATGTTAATATATGAAAGACAACAATTTGACAATTATCAAAAAGACATCAATCCTTTATACAGAAAAAACATGGAGGCTAATCTTTTAGCCTACAAACAAAACACAGGAAACTTTTTTGTGTTGCTCGATGCATGGGATATGTTGTTTATGAAACAACTGGAGCAACTTGAAAAGCTTAGTCTTTTGCTAAGGCTTCAGGCAGAATATGAATACGAAATGGAAACAAAGTAATGATCATAAATCGATTACATATTGCATGGTTCTTAATTTTTGCGACAGCCTGTGGAGAGCATGCATCGGAAGATTATACAAATCATACCGGTCATGATAGCACGAAAGTCAATGAATCTATCCGTATGATTTCCCGTCCTGCCAATCAGGTTGTACTTTCTTCACAGAAAACCATAAAGTTATC
>JANOLM010000287.1:0-5080 GCA_031419815.1 Bacteroidia bacterium | reverse complement strand
GGGGAGATGTTCAAGAATAAGCGAAAAGTCGAACGGCACCAGTACTCCATGCGAATCGGTAGTCATCCCAAAAGTACCACCCGTATAAATGATCATTACCTTGGACTTAGGCTTATCCGGCAGGGCTGTGTTGATGTTGATGGTTCGGTAGTGCATATTTTTATGAGATAGCTATGAGCTGCTAGCTGCTAGCTTCCAGCTATGGGTTAAGGACATCGCGTTTCCAGTTTTTAAAAATGCTTTGGGCATTTGTTGTTGTTGCTTGGGTCAACTCTTCCAGAGTTATCTTTTTTAGTTCCACTATTTTTTCAGCTACCAAGGTAAGGTAAGAAGGCTCATTTCGCTTTCCTCTATGTGGAACCGGTGCAAGATAGGGGCTATCGGTTTCAAGAACGAGATGCTGGATGTCAATTTCAGGCAGCACTTTATCCAATCCCCCATTCTTGAAGGTGGCCACACCACCAATGCCTAAATAAAAACCCATCGCTACAATTTTTTTTGCCTGCTCCAGGTTTCCGCTGAAACAATGGAATATGCCAGTGAGCTTCCCGTTAAGGTGAGGCTCCAAAAGTTCTATTGTCTCATCAATCGACTCGCGAGAATGAATGACAATGGGAAGATTGTATTGTTTTGCCCAATTCACTTGAATGCCAAATGCCTCCTTCTGCTGCTCCCAAAATGTTTTGTCCCAATGTAAATCAGTACCCATCTCTCCTATTGCAGAGAATTTGCGCTTGGCCAGCCACTGCTCCACCAAATAAAGTTCCTTTGCAAATTCCCTTTTAACGGAACATGGATGCAATCCCATCATAGGCACACAACGATGAGGATGCTTTAGCTCAACCTCCATCATGCGGTCGATTGAAGCATGATCTACATTGGGCATGAATATTTTATACACGCCTTGCTCATCACATCGCCTTAGCATGTCCTCACGATCAGCGTCAAATTCTTCGGTGTAGATGTGGGCGTGGGAGTCGGTTAGTTTCAAGTTCACGATTTAAAGTCCCAAAGTTAATCGTTAATTGTCGATCGCTCTTTGACAAGATTATTAATTTCTCTTTTCAAAAGATCCATTGAAAAGTCTTGGGTAAATCCTGTATAACCCTTGGCTAAGAGCAAATCAGTATTTGAAAAGGAGTCTTGTCTTACCGAATAGGCAATTCTTTTTTGCATGAGTTGTTCACTTAAGTATTCCTGCTCAGTCTGGCCTGGCGTTGGAACAAACAGTGCCTTCTTGCTAAGAGCTGCCAAATCCATGACCGAACTGTAGCCCGATCTACAAATCACCAATACACTTTGTTCAATTATCGATTGTAGTTTCTCAGCCGTGAGATGGCACACCTCATCCCACTCACTCAGCTTAACAATTTCTTCACCCATGCCAGGCAAACCTCTCACCAAAATTTTTCTTCCCTTCAATTCTGAAAAACACAATCTTATCTTTTGCTCGAAAATGGTTCGCTGGGGTTCCGGGCCAGAAACTAACGCCAGGTAATCATAGATTTGTGAAGCCCCGCTCGTAGTCTTACTAAATCGCGAAAGCATACCAATAAATTTCACCGGTAACTTCCCTGGCTCAGTTAGTTTTCCAGTCAACCGGTTTTCAGGAAAATCAGGAATCCAGCATTGATTGAATTTTTTGATCTGCCAACAATTGAAGTAATTAATAATTCCTTGCATCCATTTTAAAGCAAACGGCATTTGAGTATTGACCTGATGGGTAATAAAAACGGTGGGCACTAATTTTGTCCAACATCCGAAACGGCTATCTGAAATAACAAAATCAATTTGCTCCTTCGTTACAATTGCCTCGAGTTGGACATGCTCTTTTCTAATTGCCAACAAAAATTTCGGCAGTTGAAGAAAGACTTTGAGAATTAAAGGAACCCGCTTTGAATAGGAAGCCTGATAAGATGTCAATTCAAAAAATTTCAGTCCTGGGAATTCCGATTTCAATAAAATCAAGGCATTACCACTTGAGGCTATGACTACTTCACATCCTTTCAATTGAAGTTCGCGAATGATTGGAATAGATCGAGTGGCGTGGCCCAGACCCCAATCCAATGGTGCCACTAAAACTCTTTTCTTAATCTCGTTCATATTTCCCCGAAGTTACCAGAAGAAAATTTATGGTGTTGCCATTGGGTGTTAGAACTTAGGCATTAGGCCTTAGACAACGGAATAGATTTGAATAAAAAGCCCTGCTTTAAAAAATGATCGATGTAACGAGGCAACACATAGGTCATATTTCGTTCGGCTTTGAGGCTATCATGAAAAACTACTATCGAGCCTGACCTGGTGGCAGCGATGGAGCCTGCTAAGCATCTTTCAGGCGACATTGATCTGGAATAATCAGATGTGAGGACATCCCACATAATAATTTCGTATTGAGCAAGTCTTTTAATTTGAGATCTTTTGATGCGTCCATAAGGCGGACGAAAAAGTTGAGCTTTAAACCCCAACGCTTCATCACATTTTCTTATGTCTGCGAAATACTCATCATCCGAATAACTCCACCCTTTCATATGATTGAAGGTATGATTGCCGATGATATGGCCTTCGTTGATGATACGCTGATAAACAACAGGGTGTTTTTTTACATTGTCGCCAATGGAGAAAAATGTAGCCCTACAATTATTCTTATTTAAGGTATCCAATACAAATTCTGTGGGACCCGGAACCGGTCCATCATCAAACGTTAGAAAAATCTCTTTTGCAGTAGTGGGAATTTTCCAGATAAGGGTTGGATAAAACCAGGGAAGAAAAAATGGAGTACGGAATATCATTAGCTGATTTGAAAATTTGAAGATGTGTTGATTTGAAGACAATAAGCCGCAAACATTTTCAAATTTTCAAATTGCCACATCTTCAAATTCTTATTCCACCCTGCACGTGAGCATCGTAATATCATCGCGGTAGCTATTGCGGCCTTTGAAAGTATCGAGATCCACAATAATATCCTGATGGATAGTTTTTAAATCTTTATTATGATTTTCACGAAAATATTTCATAAGTCGGTTAAACCCGAATTCGTTGCCATCTTCGCCAACTGTCTCAGTCAATCCATCGGTATAGCAAAAGAGAAGAAACTCATCCAGGTCTGTTACAAAACCTTCATTGATGAATGGAAGTGGATGCATAGCTCCCAGCACCGTGCATCCCTCCTCTAAAAGACGAATACCATTCTTTCTATCAAACAAAATAGGAGGATTGTGACCAGCATTGACATATACCATCGTGCGCAAGCTTATGTCATAAATGGCACCAAAAAAAGTAATAAATTTTTCTCCTTTCGTATTTTCAAGAACCTGATAATTGAGAGCTTCTACAATTTCAACAAGATTGGGAGTTTGTCTTAGCAATGTTCTGAGCGATGCCTGAAAGTTGGACATCATCAGCGCAGCCGGAATACCTTTACCGCTCACATCGGCCACGCAGATCAGAAATTGATTTTTATTAATGGGCACGTAATCATAGTAATCACCGCCAATGGTATCATGAGGCAAATAGCTGGCCTCCACTTTTAAACGATCGGTATTGGGAAGGCGCTTAGGAAAAAGGAACTGTTGCACATCGCTGGCAATCTCCAGCTCCTTGCGAAAGGCCTCCTGCTCCAATTGTTTGAGGGCAAGCTTTTTATTTTCAATCGCGACAATAATGATGTTGCTGATCGCCTGAATGAACTTTATACCTTCAGCATTTTCATGAATCGAATCTTGATCATCCAGACCGCCCACAAAAACAAGTGCTAGTGTTTCGCTTTTATGGGCTACCGGAATAACCATATCAAATTCTGCAAACTCACAATTCTCGAACTCCGACATTTTGTGGATGTTCTTGATCATGGCTACCCGTTCGTCCAGTTTTGTTTTATGATAGTTTTTTTTTGTTCCGAAACTGGCTTTGCAATTCCAGATGTCATCTAGGACAAAAAGCGTGAGTTTTTTGATGTTGAGATTAGAGCGAAGGGTAAAGTTAAATATTTTATAAAGCGATTCCTCCGGCACGTTGCTGTTGATCGCCTGGGTAATTTCAAGCAATGCATTGAGCTCCAGCTCTTTCTTCTCTACTTGTTTCCTTAAAAGCTGCTCAGTCATAATCATCCTATGGAGTAAATGTAGAAATAATTTAAAGGATTAATTGCCACAGATTTAACAGAGAACACAAAAAATTATTTTGCATTAATCAAGAATTTTTAATAGAAAAATTTAGTTGATAAGGCGATCCTTCCACGACACGCGCAACACATTTGACAGAATCCCAACGACCACTACATATACCGGATAAACAATCTGGAGTAGAAGAAAGGCAGGTATGGAAAATTTCTGTCCCATAAATACAGAAACCTTAAAAAGAAAAAGCCCTTCCAATAAAATCTTGACAACCAGAAGCATGATGATAGAATTATTCCAGTGAAAAAATATAGAACCGGTAGCCACCAACCAGGAAAGTTGAAAGAGTAAAATAAAAACTGCCAGTAACGAGGTTATCAGATTTGAATTATGTCGCCACTTTCCAGCCCAACGGATTCGCTGAATAAAAAAATCTTTGATTGAAGGTTGAGGAATTGTAGTTACTACTGCATCTGAATCATTTAGGAACTTCAAACTCTTTGCACCAAATTTTTTTTCAACCTTTCTCATCAAAAACTCATCGTCACCGGACGCAATATGCTCATTGCCTTCAAAGCCGCTTACGTCCACAAAAGTCTCTTTGCGATAAGACAAGTTTGCCCCATTGCACATCGTGGGAAAACCCAAAGCCAGCGTTGCCCCCGCAGAACCTATCAAGCTGCTAAACTCCAGTGCCTGAAGTTTAGAAAAGAAAGAATCAGATTGCTGTATACGAACAGCCCCCACTACCATTTTAATATTGTGGCCCTGGAACATAGTATTTATGGATTTTAGCCATGCAATAGGAAGCTCACAGTCTGCATCCGTAGTTACAATTATTTCTCCTGAGGAAATTTCTATAGCGTTAGCAATTGAATTCTTCTTTCCAGTTAGACTACCAGTAATGACTTTAAAATTTGGGATATCATTGATTAATTGTTTAACTGTCTTTAGAGAGTCGTCCG
>JANOLM010000286.1:0-6317 GCA_031419815.1 Bacteroidia bacterium | reverse complement strand
GTTTCAACTACTAAAAGAAACCTATCGCATCAGCTTGGAAGGAAATGCAGATGACTACGCCTTCATTTGGTCTGATCTGATCGAACGAACAGCAAGAGCAAATCATAAAATGTTTAAAGTTAAACTTGACAGCTCGCTTCCCTATTATCCGGATTAGCCGTTGTCGATCGAGGTTATTTCTTCGGGTCCCCAACCTTCCCTTTATTCCAATAAAAATTTAATACCACTTGCCGAAGACGTAGTCATCGATGACTATTGGCATGGAAAGAGTTGGGCGGATAAAGCTGGCTGGCATCAATTTTTCATTCAACAAGATTCAACTGAACTGAACTATTTTGTTTCAAACAAAGGTGAATGGGAATCTCTTCGCATTGCCCATCTAATGAAAGAGAATGAGCTTGCACCCTCCTCTGATTCTGACACAATCAGTTCAGTTCAATTTATCCACAAACCAATTCAACCCTTGATCTTTTTTTTGATCTTTCTATTTGCATCAGCCTTCCTTTGGCTTGCACCAAAGATTTAATTTTGATTTCCGTCTCTTTTTTGTGCGCAGACAAATCTGATATTTCAATTACTTTTGCATCCCTATTTTAATCCAAGATGGAATTACGCTTAGACACGGGCTATCGACAAATTCTTAAAATGGCATTGCCCATTTCGTTGGCGATGCTGGTGCCCCAGATTAATTTCATGACGAACAATATTTTTTTGGGTGGATTAGGAGAACGTGAATTGGCTGCTGCAGGTATTACCGGAGTATTCTACCTCATCTTCGCTGTTATCGGCAACGGACTTAATAATGGATTGCAATCGCTCATCGCCAGAAGAGCAGGACAAAATCTTCCAAAAGAAATTGGCCGGCTTTTCTATAATGGCGTTTGGGTAGCGCTGGGCATTGCTGCGATTGGAATTTTGGTCACCTATCTTTTTGCCCCTGTTGTACTGCGTGCCACAATTCACGATACTCAAACAGCCGAACAAGTAATTCACTTCCTGCTCATTCGCATCTGGGGTCTCCCTTTCCTTTATTTGTATGTGATGCGAAACGCACTGCTGGTAGGTACCAATCAAACCAAATTCCTGGTTTGGGGCACACTGGCAGAAGCCCTTACAAATATTGTTTTGGATTACGGTTTTATCTACGGTCACTTTGGGTTACCCGAAATTGGATTTGATGGTGCCGCGTATGCTTCTATCATTGCCGAGGCGACAGGTCTGATTGTTATCTACGCTGTCATTCGCATTAAAGGCATTCACAAAGCGTTCGCATTCTTCGAGCAAACAAAAATTGATTTTTCGGTAACAAAACTTATCCTCGTGCAATCTGCTCCGCTCATTGTTCAATTCGCCATTAGCATCATGAGTTGGGAATATTTTTACATCCTTATCGAACACCATGGCGCGCGCGCGTTGGCAATCTCCAATACTATGCGAAATATTTTTGGTCTGTTTGGTATTTTCTGTTGGGCATTTGCCTCCACAACAAATACTATGGTAAGCAACATCATCGGGCAAGGGCGAACTGAAGAAGTGATGCCGTTGATCAAGCGGATTGTAAAATTGAGTTTTAGTATTTCTGCTTTTACTTTCATTATACTCAACATAGCGCCCGAATTTTTTCTCTCCTTTTATGGACAGGGTGAAGAGTTTATAAGCGAGGCTATTCCTGTCGTGCGCATTGTTTCGCTGGCACTGATGATGATGTCTTTTGGAACTATCTGGCTGAATGCCGTAACGGGCACGGGCAACTCGCAGGTGAATTTAATGATTGAATTCGTTACCATTACCATCTACAGTCTCTATGTATATCTTGTGCTGGAGTATTGGAATCTGCCTATCACTTGGGGTTGGGTATCTGAGTGGGTATATTGGATCAGCATGTTCTCAATGGCATTTGTATATATGAAGTCGGGGAGATGGAAGGGGAAGAATATCTAGTGTAATGTTATTTGTAATTTCTCGGTTAATCTTTGCGGAGGCTATCTGATTTTACAGTGACTTTTACGATTAACTAAACTATTAACATTTCACGGTTAACTTAATACTATCGAAGGCGGGTGCGAATAGTTACTCCTAAATGGGCATATTCTATAAACTATTTTACCTTTCTAAACATCACACCATAAAGCTATTTTGAAAAAGGGTTTCCTTCTAGCCTCTATTCTCTTTCTTACTCTTTCCGCTTTCTCTCAAAAGTTGTTTCAGGGAATTGTGGTTGACTCAACCACGCTGGCGGAGTTACCAAATGTATTTATCATAGCCAAACATTCTGGAAAAAGTACGATTTCAACAGCCTCCGGAAACTTCAGCATCCAAACCACCGAGATTGATACATTAGTATTTACCCTGCTTGGTTATAAACTTTTTGAGTTGCCGTTGTTTTTTGAAGAAGATGTCTTACTCATTCGCATGAGCGAAAGTGTGAGGCTATTGGCCGAGATCACGATCCGGGCTACCCGCCTATATCCAAATGAAATAGTAAGTCGAACAAAAGTAGCTCCTAAGAAGATGAGTGCTTTGGATGGCGTCCTCTCGCCCATTGATTATTTCTGGAAACTGGAACGAGAGAAACGAAAGCTCGCACGCATTGTAGAGGACAACAACAAGACACAGACGTATGTGCAAGTGATCAACGATCCCGTTGTAAAAACAATCATGATGAAAGCATATCATTTGACGGAGTTAGTCTATTACGAACGGTTGGCCGACTTTAACCAGCAGCACACTTCCATTTCATATTCCACCGATCCGGAGGAAATCATGGAGGCATTGCATGAGTTCTTCAAAGAAACCGGGTTCCAATTAAAATGATGTCCCGCAGATAGTACTCTCACAATACAGCAACTATTTCATTAAATTTGTGAATGCCTGAGATTAGTCGTTTCTATGGAATCATTATTAGAATGTTCTTTAATGATCATTTGCCGCCACATTTTCATGCCTCCTACCCTGATTACAGTGCTCAAATAGATATTAGAACTGGTGATATTATTAATGGAGAACTACCAAGAAGAGCCCTTCGATTGGTTCAAGATTGGACAGAACTTCACAGACCAGAGTTAATTAAAAATTACAATGAATCTCAAAAAGAGGGAGGAATTATTAGTAAAATCGAACCATTAAAATAATGTATACCATTACTCATATTATTGACATTAAACCGTATCTGATAGCCGCCAAATTCAATACCGGGGAAATAAGAACGATAAACTTTGCTTCGCTTATTGAAAAATTTCCCACTTTAAAAAATCCTGACATTTTTAAGAAGGCCAGGATTGACGATTACCCCACTATCTGTTGGGATGACCTTGCGCTCATTCGCGAATTAGATGGCACTGTCATACCTTGTCCCCTTGACTTTAGCCCTGAAACTCTTTATCAGCTAAGTACTTTACAAAATAATTAATATGTCCATTCAAAAAAGATTTACCAATCAGGAGCTTGAGCGTATCAAGGCTGCTGTGCGCGAGGCAGAGAGCAACATCTCTGGCGAAATCGTGCCTGTATTTGTAGAAAAGAGTGGCTTTTATACCCTCGCTACTCATCGGGCGGCCCTCTTTAGTGCGGCCGCAGTCTTTACGTTGATTGTCATCTTTGACAGATATGTGCCATCGTTGGCTATCTATGATCGCGACCCGCTACTGTTTTTTGTTTTCGTTTCGTTAGGCGGTTTGATCGGTGGCTTAATTGCTCATTTTATACTCCCGGTAAAGCGTATAATGCTTAGCCAGGTTCATCTTGATCAGGCCACAAAGAGGCGCGCTGAAAATGCTTTTCTGGAAGAAGAAGTATTCAACACCAGACAGCGCACTGGTATCATGATATTTGTCTCCTTCTTTGAACGCGAAGTGATTGTAATGGCCGACAAGGGCATAAGCAAAGTTGTGGATCAAAAAGTATGGGACAGTTTGGTGCGTGGTATTATTGAGAATGTAAGAAACGGAAAGGTTGTAGATGGCATGGAGGCCGCCATAAAAAAATGTGGTGAGATTTTATTACAGAAAGGCTTTGTAATAACGCCCGATGATATGAACGAACTGAAAGACGACTTGCGGATAGAGTGATTTTTTTAAGGGCATCCATAAAGCCTTTGACCTTTTCATCCTTCTTTAAAAAGAAAAGATCATGCGGAGATTTTAGAGATGCCCTAATAATGTATCAAGTGTTCATGTACAGAATGTGCTATTAAAAAATTCTATTTCGCGATGAAGTATTTTCTCCTTTCCCTTTTTCTTTCCACCTCTTTCTTTGCGTTTTCACAACGCACCATTCCTCCACATGGTGGTGTCTGGGTTCGCGATGAAGCTACTTTACTTTCTACTTCGGCTGTTGGTCAACTGGAAGCCATATTGAAAGGTTATCGCGATTCAACCTCCAATCAAATTGCCCTTTACATCATCCCTTCATTGGAAGGCGATGATATAGATGATTATGCTAACCGTGTTTTTACAGAATGGAAGCTGGGTGACGAGAAAAAAGATAACGGTGTATTATGGCTTATTGCCGTAAACGATCGGAGGCAGCGAATTGAAGTGGGTCTGGGATTAGAAGGAAATTTAACCGATGCCATGTCAAGTCGTATCAATCGCAATGAAGTGGCTCCTTATTTTAGAGAAGGAAATTATGATGCAGGAATCCAGGCGGGCCTGGTAGCCATCATGAAAACCATTCAAGGAACATATGTAAATGAAGATCCTCCAACAACCAGAAGAAAATCAAAACGCTCTCCCATTGCATCAATCTTAATCATCATTGCCATTATCGTTCTCATGTCGCGTAGAAAAGGCGGAGGTGGAAAAGGTGGTGGTGGCGGTGGGTATTGGTCGGCTGCCATGTTAGGAACAATGTTGGGAAGCGGAATGGGCAGAAGCTCTGGCTCATGGGGTTCGGGAAGTGACTTTGGTGGAGGAGGATTTTCCGGTGGCGGAGGTTCTAGTGATTCGTGGTAATTAAGATTCTAATGATGAAAATATTCCAGACTAAAGTAGGCAGTCGGCAGTTGGCAGTCGGCAGTTCATCACACACGAGAAATTGCCTACTGCTTAGTGCCTACTGCCTACTATTGCTACTCCTTCTTGTAACACCATATCTATCAACTGCCCAAAAGCCCATACCCGAACTCTGGGGCCTGCGTGTTCACGATGATGCCCATGTACTCAAACAAGAAACGATTGATGCCTTAGAGCAACGGTTGAAAGTGTATGAAGATTCTACTTCCAATCAAATTGCTATTCTAACTACTCAATCTTTGGAGGGAGAAGTACTGGAAGAATATTCTTTGAAGGTGGCGGAAGCCTGGAAGCTTGGCAAAGAAAACAAAGACAATGGCGTGCTTTTACTCATTGCTGTGGACGATCACAAAATGAGAATTGAAGTAGGCCACGGACTGGAGGGAGTGCTCACCGATGCTCACAGTAATCGTATCATACGAAATGAAATGACACCCAACTTTCGCAAAAGCGATTATGATGCCGGTGTAACAGCCGCTGTTGATGCCATGATCAAATCTATTGGTGGTGAATACGCTGCAGAAGATAGCGATGAGTGGAGCACAACCTATACACTTTTGCTGGTCGGGATTATTTCATTTTTTGTTCTTATTATAGGATATGCTTTCTACAGAGAGGCAAAAAATCCATCCAGTGGAAGTTCCACAGGTGGCTCTCGATCTTCAAGGTCCGGCAGTTCATCCTCCTCAAGTTGGTCTTCGGGCCGAAGTAGTTTCTCCGGTGGCGGTGGAAGCTTTGGCGGTGGTGGGAGCAGCGGGAGTTGGTAAATCAAGCATCCATTTTTGCAACATTGAGAGTCGTATGTCTTATATACATGTGTTGGCAACAATTGGGTGCCCCGTGGGAGAATGATGTGTAAACGACTAAGTGTCGACTGTTCGTATTAACGAGAAAGAATAACATGGAAGACGAACAATCAAAAAGGACAATTATATACTCGACAAGTGGACTGATAAGTTTGGTGACGGGACTACTTTTAAGTCTGATCAATACAAGCTTCGGAGTTCATTCTGGAGAAATACTAATTTGGACTCTGTTTCTCTTTATTGTTATAGTAATCATTCCGACAGTTCTTTTCATTAAATCCATTTTATCAATAAGCAAACTTGAACCAGAAAAGACAAAGATAAGACTATACTCAATTACCCTGACATCAATGCTTGGTGTAGGACTGACAATTACAATCGTAGCGGCACTAATATTTATTAACAAATGACAATTAAGACTAGTTGACAACGTTCCGATCCGCGGACAAATTAAAAGGCGCGAAGCGCGAATTTTTTTAGGGTTTGACAAAGGATATTT
>JANOLM010000285.1:0-35814 GCA_031419815.1 Bacteroidia bacterium | reverse complement strand
TTTGGTACACATCGAATTCTGCCCATACATATTCTGTATTAACTACTTTGAAAATGATTTGCCCTGTGCTCACATACATACCTTCACGTGTGAGTAACTCGTCACCAGTTGAAGGAGTTGAAGTTTGTTGAACAGTTGAAGGACTCCCGCTGGCCATACCTCCATCCATTGAAGTGTTTGGCGATTGCTGTGATAAAGTAGATGCTGAAGCAGCCAAGGTGCGCTCTTCAACAATGTATCCGTCCACTGGACTATAAACAGAGAATGAGTACAACTCCTTTCCAGTTGAGACCAGTTGATCAATCTGTGAATTGGATACACCCAATAGTTTTAATTTTTCTTCGGCTCCTTCAATGAGTTGAAAATTTTCTTTATCTGATTTCAGAAGGTAAAGCAAATCGCGCTGGGCCGTCAGCAATTCGGGGCTGTAGATTTCAAGGATCTTTTGTCCTTTCCGTATGGGTTGAAAATTGTACTTGATCCAAAGTTTTTCAATACGGCCTCCAAAGCGTATAGGGATTGATGCAAATCTCCGGGTGTCATAAGTTATAAGGCCATTGGCTTTTGAGGTAACATCCATTGACTTTTGAACGGGCATTATTGTTTTAATGGAGGTGATGACCATCGCGTTCGTGGGTTTCAACAAATAGTTAAGCTCTGCGGTGATTTTTACTTCTTCACCAGGTTGTCCTTTCCTTACCAAATCCATTGCACAAACCGGGCACGTTCCAGGCCTGTCTTGTATAACAGTAGGGTGCATGGGGCAAGTGTAGGTTTCAGCATGTTCGGCTTGTTTATTGTTTGAGCATGCTGTAACTAAAAAAAGTACCGCTAATATTAAAGTCCATAGCCGATAGTCCGTAGGCCATGCACGGACTACAAACCAGCAACCTGCCGTGGACTGTCGATTATGGACTGTCGACTGCATTTTATTTCTCCAGTTCCTTTTCATAGCTCACGATCATGTTATAGTATTCATCAAGCTTCTCCACATATTGCATTTGCGCCATGTTCAGTGCCTCCCACGCAATAATAACCAGCGGCAATTGTTCACGGTTCTCTTCATAAGCCAACATCACGGTTTCATAATTTTTCCGAAAGGCTGGGATGATTTTGGTTTCGTAGTTGTTCAATTGTTCTTTCATTCGGGCTAATTTCGCGGCCATTCCTGCCAACATTCCCCTGGCTTCGATGAGTATCGCTTCACGTCCCCGCTTCATAGCTTCTATATCATACTGCATTCCTTTCACTTCCGATATATACATTTTAGAAGACCAAGGTGCTATTGGGATGGAAACCATTGCCATAGCAGTAAACTGTGTAGGCATGTTGCCCAACGGCTGCATGTGGTCGAACCTGATTTTAAAATCCGGCTTGGCTTGCGATCGTTGTAGCTGCTGATTGAATCTCATTACATCAATCGTTTTATTGATCTGCCTTACATCGCTGCGCTGCTGGCCGAGTGAGGCTGTGTCGTAAATAAGTTGATTGGGTTCGTATGCAACCCGGGTGCTGGTATCTACTTTGATCTGCGCATCAAGCGGTAGGTTCATCAGACTTTTCAATCGAAACTGTTTTTCATCTATTTCACCCAACGTCATTGTCTGCATATTCTTTACTTCGTGAAACCTGCCTTCTGCCTTATAAATATTGCCGAGGCTTCCCTGGTTGTAAGGGTAGCGTATGCGCGAAATCTTCAGCATCAATTCCATGATGCGCTCATTCTCCTTCAGGATTTTCATTTTTTCTTCCGACACAAGCCACTGATAATAGAGTGTCTTTGCTTCTGCCCGCAGCGCATTGAACTGGCGTGCCCTGCCTTGTTCTTCCACAGATGCCCGTGACGCGAAATAATTTTTATTGGCATTCAGCTTGGCCGGGTTTGGAATGTTTTGTTCTACGGAAACCATGAACGAACCCTTGTCGCGTTCATCCAACAACATCTGGCCCGGATATGGTGTCATAAAAGTCCCCGCACCCACCATCGGAGCCATCCAGCTTTTAGCCCCCTCTGTATACGTGTTCAGCGCTTTTACTTTATTGTCGTACTCCTGTAGCATGGGGTTTTTTTTGTTGATGGCAGACAACACGCTATCTAACGTGATTACTTGCGCAGAGCTTGAAAATGTAATCAACAGGGTCAAAACAATTAGCAATTGACAATTTATAATTGATAAATTGATCGAGCCCTTAGTTTGCAGCTCCCTACTTCTAACTTCCAGCTTCTGACTTCTAACTTCAATGCTTTGCTTCATACACTTCTATTTTTCCGAATTTTCTTAATTCATATTCTTTCGTCATAAGGAAGATGAGGGGGGTAACCAACAGAATATGGGTGGAGGAAGTAAGCACTCCTCCAATCATAGGCAATACAATGGGCTGCATCACATCGCTGCCAACTCCTGTCGACCACAATACAGGCACCAAACCAAATAAGGCCACGCAAACGGTCATCAGTTTTGGGCGAAGACGTTTAGCGGCACCCTCAATTACATACTCTCGCAAATCTTCTTTTGTAATAGTATCCCTTGAGTTTCCTTTTTTTGCTATCAATTGTTGCATAGCATCATTCAAATAGATCACCATCACCACTCCCGTTTCTACAGCTATACCAAACAGCGCAATGAATCCGACTGCCACGGCTACGGAGAGGTGCACACCATAGAAGTAAATTATGTACGCTCCACCAATGAGAGCAAAAGGCACTGTGATAAGACTTAGAAATGCCTCTCTGATTGATTGGAACGCCAGATAGAGGGATAGGAAAATAATGAGTAACACAACCGGGGCAATGATGGCCAACGTTCGTTTTCCGCGAATTAGGTTTTCATATTGCCCGCTCCACTCTATAAAGTAACCATTTGGCAGACCTGTCAAATCTGTGTTAACTTTTTCGATTGCTTCTTTTACCGTGCTTCCCAGATCGCGGTCACGAACGTTGAAAAGGACAGCTCCCCGAAGCATCGCATTGTCTGATGAGATCATCGGAGGTCCATTTTCAAATCTTACTTCTGCAACGGAGGATAATGGAATTGTACCAAAGGCAGCCGTCTTTATTGGAATCCTTTTGATTCGGTCAATACTGTTTCTGTAATCTTGTGGCAATCTCACATTGATTGAAAAACGCTGACGGCCCTCTATGGTATTGGTTAAAGGTGTTCCTCCAAGTGCAGTTTCAACCAGTAGATTCACCTCCTGAATGCTTAAGCCATAGCGCCCAATTTTTTCGCGATCAATATCAATCAATAAATATTTACCTCCTGTGATGGGTTCTACATACAAATCTTTTACTCCGGGAATTCCCTCCATCAATTTTTTAACTCGTTCCGATACTGCGTAAATCGTATCCAGATTTTGCCCGTGGACTTTTACACCAACATCTGTGCGGATGCCGGTGGCGAGCATGTTGATGCGGTTAATGATAGGTTGTGTCCACCCGTTAACTACACCCGGAATTTGAAGCTTAGCATCCAGTTCATTTACAATATCTTTTTTGGTAATACCCACTCGCCATTCCGATTTTGGTTTGAGCATGATGATCGTTTCGATCATACTGATAGGTGAATTGTCGGTGGGCGTACTGGCTCGGCCTGCTTTGCCCAACACCTTATCTACTTCAGGAACGGACTTGATGATTTTGTCTTGAACTTGCAGGATGCGTTTGATTTCTGAATTAGAAACATCTGGTAAGGTCACCGGCATAAACAAAATGGATTGCTCATCCAGCGGGGGCATAAATTCACTTCCGAGGCTCATCATCAAGGGTACACTAACAGCCAAGGCAATGAGGTTGATGCCGATGGTCGTTTTTCTCCACTCCATGCAAACGCGGATGATGGGTTCGTAAATATTTTCAAGTGTCCGTGTTATTGGATTGGCTCTTTCGTTCTTGAATTTGCCTCGCAT
This sequence comes from Bacteroidia bacterium, assembly GCA_031419815.1. GTDB lineage: Bacteria > Bacteroidota > Bacteroidia > Cytophagales > Cyclobacteriaceae > ELB16-189. The sequence continues at coordinate 31,908 of JANOLM010000285.1, read as the reverse complement.
GAATAAAGAGATCATCACGGGCGCAAGCGTGATCACCAGAAAAGCATCCACGATCAGGATAAAAGTTTTTGTATATGCTAGTGGGTGAAATAGTTTTCCTTCTTGTCCGGTAAGCATGAACACGGGCAAGAAAGATGTGATAATGATAATGGTAGAATAGAACACTCCGCGAGAAACCTGTTTGCTTGATTTCTCGATGATGGCTTCCCGCTCCTCCGCAGGAATTTCAACGTAGTCTTTTTTCTTTTTGAATATTCTTTTTAATGTCATAGAACGCTGATAACGCTGATCGTTATGGTTAAATAGGATTTAAATAATTTAAACTTAGTACTAAACTTCAAATCATCTATGTTCGTCATATTGGATCTACGTTATCAGCGTTCAATTGTTATCTACGTTCCATTGCATTTAATTCCTCCTGCCGGATGGCCAGATTCCGGTATGAATTTTCCGCCATGATAATCCCATTATCAACAATCACCCCGATAGCTAAAGCAATACCAGTTAGCGACATGATGTTGGAAGAAATCCCGAAAGCATTTAAGAGGATAAAACTGGTGGCAATCGTTATGGGAATTTGAATGATGATACTCATGGCGCTTCGCCAGTGAAGCAGAAATAGGATCACCACCAAAGAGACTACTATCATTTCCTCGATGAGTGTTTTTTTAATAGAAGAAATGGACTCTTCGATCAAGCCACTTCTATCATATACAATATTGAACTTCATACCTTGAGGTAATCCTTTCACCACTTCTTCCATTTTCGCTTTTACCTTATGAATAACTTCGTCTGCATTTTCTCCATACCGCATTACGATGATGCCGCCCACAACCTCTCCTTCCCCATTCAAATCGAAAATCCCTAGCCGGGTTTCGCCTGTCATTTGTACCGTGGCAATATCCTTTATCCGGACGGGCGTGGCATTCTCAGTCTTCAATGAAATTTTTTCGATGTCCTCGATAGACGTGAGATAGCCGGTGGTTTTTATGATATAGCCAATGTCACTCAGTTCAAACTTACGCCCGCCTGCTTCATTGTTATTGTTACGAATGGATTGGATGACTTCCGTTACGGACAATCCATAATAGGTAAGTTTGTTTGGGTCAACTGTTACCTGGTACTGTTTTTCAAAACCACCGAAGGAAGCTACTTCGCTTACGCCAGAAACATTTTGCAAGGCGAACTTTACATACCAATCCTGAACGGCACGTTGCTCACCTAAATCCAGCTCTGGTGCATCAAGCGTGTACCATAGAATGTGGCCTACGCCTGTTCCATCCGGCCCAAGTGTTGGTGTAACACCGGACGGTAGCAAACCAGTTGCAGAATTTAGTCTTTCCAAGACACGTTGACGGGCCCAATAAATATCAACCTCATCGTTGAAGATGACATAAATGAAGCTCATGCCAAACATGGAACTGCCCCGAACGTATTTCACTTTTGGAAGTCCCTGCAGATTGGTAATCAACGGATACGTAATCTGATCTTCCATGATCTGAGGGCTGCGGCCCATCCATTCGGTGAACACGATCACCTGATTTTCGGACAGGTCAGGGATGGCATCTATTTTATTTACCTGAACGGAGTAAATACCCCAGACAAACAATGCTGCTGCAATCAACAGCACAAAAAATTTGTTGCGGAGTGATAAAGAAATTAAGTTTTGAATCATAGCTAAATAGTCTTGAGTACTGCGTCACGAACCGTAGGTTAAAACATGACAAATAAGAATTCAGACAGGATCGTCAGAAATCTTTGACTATTAGGAAATCAAATGAGAAAGGATTGGACGAACAACGTGATGTCGTGCTCAATCAGAGGAGGTTTATAAAGAGTGTACTTGGGCGTAAAAGAATCTACTTTAATGATAGCGTATAAAACAGGAGCGATAGCATTAATCAGATCGAATGAAGGAGTTAATTGAGTTGTGATCTTTACTTCTGCATTTGTTTCTTTCCCTTTTACCACAATACTTTCTTCTTCGCAGCAGCCATTACGTTTTGAGTGATGTTCTACGCCATGACAGGTTTTTTGGGTCTCCTTGCAAGGCTGAGCTTTTACGAAAAGTGCAAAGGATTGAACCTCTCCTGCACATAAATGCAAATTAACCGTAACGCCAATCGATGCAATAAGCACAAGACTCGCCAGGAAAAGTGATACTATGGGACGGATTAAATTCATTGATTGTGTTGTAAACTTACTAAACTTTCAGCATTAACGGTATTCATTGCAGCATGTTTAGGTCATTTCACTCAAAATGATCCTCTTGTCGTTGCAGTTTCAGTGACAGGTTAAAAGCCCTCCAGCCAACTGCAACGTATTTTTTTGGCTTGTAACTACACTCCAATTAACGGAGATATACGGGAAAAGGTGTTACATAATTTTGAGAAAGAGTTATATTATTCTTGCGCACTATTTCACAGACAACAGTTTTTTGATTGCTGCATAGGCGGACATTTTACGGTACCATAAGAGCAAAAAACACAACAATCACCTTGTAGTGGTTTAAGAAGAGTCTTGCATTTATTGCATTCATAGAAATATTGGCATGCATTTGTTGGCATTTCTTCTTCTTTTGTAAAACCGCAGTGAGGACATGTAATCGCTGATTTAGTTATCACTTCCATTTTCAGTTTTAGGTTTGCTTGCTTTATATCCGGTACGGTTGATGGCTTCAACAATTTGTTCAATGCTTACTTTCGAATTATCGTATTCAACTGCCGTGGTTTCATCAACATGAGAAGCTTTGACAACAATAATGCCCTGTAATTTTTTCAGTTCGTCTTCTATGTGTATTTCACAGCCATTACAGGTCATGCCCGTTACCGGAATTATTGTTGACTGATTTAGAGTGCTTTGCCCGAAAACCGGCTTATCGTTAAAGAAAAAATGTGAATAAGACGGGAATGTGATAAGTAAAATGGAAACAAGAGTAACAATGCTTAATAACTTTTTTGTTTTGAATAATGTAGTTTTAGGAATAGTCTCACAGTTGCAATTAGTTTCTTTCTTAGAAAATAAAACTCCATACCAAGCGAAGCCAAGTACCAAAACAGCTGTCGAAATAAAATAGGGCCTTAGTGGTTGAATCCAGGTAAGGGATGTGGCTATGCTACTTGTTCCTGCCATTAGTGAAAGGGCTGGCACTATACAACAAAGAGACGAACCCATTGCAGTTACTATACTTGTTCCGAAGAATGAAATTACTTTCATAAGAAGGTCGATTATTGTTAAATACTATTTTAAAAAAAAGACAACAAAAGCTATTGACTTTTGGTGTCTTTTGCGTGCTTAGTTTGCATGCTTAGTTAATCTTAGCGCAACATGAAGCTTTGTCATTGTAAGGACATTGAGGTGTACCTTTTAGAGGACAATTTACTTTCGGACAAGCTGAAGTCCCTTCTAAAGGGCACGTAGAATTGCTTGTCTGCGAACCATATACAAAGCCACCAATGGAGGCAAGTGTAAGGGCTGAGATAAAGATTGCTTTTTTTATCATACGATTTATTTATTTAGTTCGGCTCTAATTTCGGGTAAGGGAGGGGGGGTGTTCAAAGCTTTATCAGAAATAATTTTCTTTATTTTTTTTGTTAGCTCCTCTGCTTCAATCAGCTTTTCTGGCAACTTTCCCAACGGGATTAAAGGAAACATTTGTCGTAATCGCTCAATTTGATCTTCGCTGCCACAATTACCAGGGCAGTTTTGATGTGCAAAGGATATTTTTTCAGCCAATGCTTTTCGATAAACTTCGTCCAAAAGTGTAATAGTAGCTTTTGAAACTAACGCATCGGCTGCCTTCAATTGCAGAAGAACCTCTTCAGGGTCATTGGTATTTTCAATTTTTTTGACAACACCCTCTAATTGGCCGATGGCCGTTTTTACTGTGATCTTAAATTCTCGAATTAAGTCAGATGGAATCATTTGTAAATTATTGGATCGAGGGCATCTCTAAACAAGTTCTAAAATTCTATTGTTGGCAATTAGTTTGAAAAATGGTTTGAATATGTTGATGTACGTTGAGCTTACCGAGTAGAAAATAGTTTGCCCTGTTTTTTTAGAAGTAATTATTTTTCCGTCCTTCAGTTTTCTCAGATGTTGTGAGATTGCAGAAATATTCATGTCTAAAATGTCACTCAAATCACAAACACAAAGTTGCCCCTCTTCCTGAAGAAGAAATAAAATTTTTAGACGTACAGCATTCCCGGCAAGATTTAATGAATTAGCAAGATATTCGGCAGATTCGTCCACAAAACGGATATTTTCTTTACAAGCTTTAATCTGGTTAATGTCGGCAAATACTCTGATACATTGATTCATATTTTCTTATTTAAGCAAATGCTAAAGTATGGCAATTTTTAGAGAAATCAAAAAACAGCGAATGGAATTGGTTGGTTTTATGCTGTGATGAGCATTCCCACGGCCATACCCACCATAAGTAAATCCTCCATAATGGTAACAGTGCTCATGGGCAAGTTAAAAACCGCTCCCAAGCATGCGCACTGAATTTTTTGCTTGTTGAGCACACTTTGTATAACCCCAATGCTGCTGAATCCAAGTACGATTACGGTGACCCAATTTGTAATGAATGGATTGAAACCAGTAAGGTATGATAGCCCAAGACCCAATTCGATAAAAGGATAGAAGTATCCATAAGCGGGTGCTTTCATGGCAAGCAAATCATACATAGTATAGCTTGCAGCAAAACCTTTAAGGTCCAAAAGTTTGAAGAAGGAGAATACAAGAAAGAAGCCAGCCATGAAATGGTTCATCCCAAGATGGACGCTTCCGTTTGCCGTGAGTATAGAAACAACCAAAATAAAGATTGCAATCAGCAACAAAGGTTTGTAGGTGGTGAGAAATGATTTTGTCTCCTCGGTCTTCGTTGTGTGATGACTGTGATCGCCAGCGGCTACCCTGATCTTGTATTTAGTGTCTACCCCGAGAGCCTCCTGAAGCTCTTTCACGGTCAAGTGTTTTTGCATGGTGATGATGGCCTTCTGGCCTTCAAGGGATACGTCTGCGGACAAAACATCCGGGTGTATGAGCAATTTACTTTTTACATTAGCAACGCAAACGTTGCAAGTGATACCGTCAACTGTGTAGGTGTGTGTCATTTTAATTTAAGATTTGTATGTAAGGATTTTTGATTTGCGGTCTGTCTATGTTTTCTTTGGCAGAGCACGATTTAAAATCTTACTCAAATTAACGGAGCTTGAAAGGAAAAAGAGTTATATAATTTTTGGGAAGAGTTATATAATTTAACCATTCATTACCAATTCGATCATGACGGTTAACCGGCATTGCAGAAGCAGAGTGCTCAAAACAAACGGCAGTCTCTTTTTAGTAAGGATAAGCTACATAGTTGTTGCTAGTATTACTCAGGTCCCTTTCCAGTTTTTCTAAGTTGCTTACTTTATTCAACGATGATTTATTCTTGAGCATATCAATTATTATTCTGAGATAAGTATTTTCACCACCGTGAAAGCCGTCTGTTGCTTCCTGGTCATTTGAACCACAGGAAGAAACAGAGTTGTAGCAATAGATTTCATAGTCAAACTTGTTAAAAATAGGAACAAGGGCTGGATATAGTTTCTCCAGATATTCATAGTTGCCGCTGTTCTTAATTTTTGAATAGACGGCATCTGCAAAAGGAGGAATAAATCCGATTACTTGAATATTTTTGGATTTGCAAAAAGACAGTAATCGATGTAGAGTTAGTAATTCCTTTTCAGAAACCTGATCTCCAAATTGAAACCTTTCAATACCATTATTAATTCTTCTTAGTGTATTCTTGAAATTATAATCACTCAACGTAGTATCCTTGTCAATTAATTTTTGAATCAATTCACCGTAATATGAGCTTCCATCATTTCTGAAGCCCGTTGAATGGAGTAAGGCATTTAATCCAATTGGTTCAATACTAGCATTCTTTACTTGCCTATCTAGTCTCAATTGGCCCGAGAGTAAATCGGGGTAAAGATTTTCAGTTTTTTTTATACCCTTGCCAGCATCAAAAGTATTGTTTTTCATCCAATGAGGCTTTGGTGTGTGGAGGGTGAGATCATTCCACGCTTCATTAAACATCCATTGATCGAGCCCCAGAATAAGGTAATCGGGTAGATTTTTTTCAGGAAGGCAAGATAAGAAACCTTGAAAATCCTGAACATTATCAACAGCAAATCCGGCATTATAAAAATCAGCCTCAAACATTTCTTCCCGAAAAGGAAGTACCCTGGATGAACCCAGTGCCACAACGGTAGCTTTCTTTTCTGATAAGGCCTTATATTTTATGTACCGGTAATTATTTTCGTTGTAGAGGTACCCAATTAAATACTTTTTATTTTCAAAGTTATTGATGGCTTTATCTATGTTATAGAAATTTTCTTTTGAAAAGAATAGAACGTAATAATTGGGCCCTAAAAGTAAAAGGAGGGGGAGTAAGAAATAAAATGTGTTTAGAATTAGATTTTTCATAGCCACTAGAATTGAAAATAAATAAAGCCTTGTTCATCGCCACCGTAAAAAAATAACATGCCAACAATGGCATAATAGATTGCCCATCTTACAAACTTTGGAATTTGTAAGGTTTCAAATTGTAAGGGATGTTGCTTGTCGCGTTGTATCCATTCCACAAAATAGAATAGGAATAAGGTCGCGATTAATTTTTTTGGTAGAATTTGAGGCACGGAAAATATGGACGTGGAGAAAATTTCTGATATATAATCATACGCCATTCCCACATTGTCTGCGCGGAAAAATATCCAGGCTATTACAGTGAGAAAAAATGTGCTTGTGATTTGAAGAAACTCTCTTACACTTGGTAGCAGTCTTCCCTCTGCTACTATATTCAGGTTTTCTCTATTTTTTCCAAGAATTAATAAGGGGATGAAATAAAGCGCATTTAAAGATCCCCACACAATGAACGTCCAATTGGCACCGTGCCAGAATCCGCTGACAAGAAAGATTATAAAGATGTTGCGGATCTGTACCGTCAGATTTCCTTTACTACCACCTAATGGCAAGTATAAATAATCGCGAAACCAGCTCGATAATGAAATGTGCCATCGCCTCCAAAATTCTGCTATGTCTCTGGAAAAATATGGAAAGGCAAAGTTCCGGATAAGATCAAAACCAAGAAGCCTTGCTATCCCTAAAGCAATATCAGAGTATCCTGAAAAATCACCGTAGATCTGGAATGCAAAAAAAACTGCTCCTAATAACAAGGTTGAACCATTGTATGCTTCGTGGTTGCTAAATATCACATTTACAAAAGTTGCACAGTTGTCAGCTATTACAATTTTTTTGAATAAACCCCATAATATTTGACGAAGGCCATCAATTGATTTTTTATAATCGAATACTCTTTTAGCCTTGACTTGAGGAAGCAAATGTGTAGCGCGCTCTATCGGTCCGGCTACCAACAATGGAAAGAAGCTAACGAAGACTGCGTAGTCAATAAAGTTTTTGGTTGGTTCAATTTTCTTGTTGTAGATATCGAAGACATAAGACAAACCATGAAAAGTATAAAAGGAGATCCCTACAGGCAGAATGACATTTAGTGTCCAGATGTTTGGTTGGAAACCTACTGAACTCAAAACAGTTGCAAACGATTCAATAAAGAAGTTGTAATATTTGAATAAGCCCAGGAAGCCAAGGTTCACAGCAACACTGATCACCAACCAAAATGTTCTGACTTTTGAACTTGACTGGTGTATCTTCAAACCAGTAATATAGTCCAGCAGCGTTGAGAAGATTAATAAGAATAGGAACCGATAGTCCCACCAGGCATAAAATACATAGCTGCTGATTAGAATCAGCAAATTCTGAGCCTTCAGATTATTTTTTGTGACATTCCAATAGAGAAAGAAGAATGCGACAAAAAATAGTGCGAAATCTGTTGAATTGAATTGCATTTATTTAGTGTGCTTAGAATTAGACATAGCCATGTTCTGCTAATTCAAACTCAATATTATTTACTTTACCTCCTTCAAATCAATGACGGCCGTCATCGCGATAATCCCACATTTGGTATGTTTTTGCCTAAAGGCGGTAAAGCTCTGGAATTATTTTTAAAATGGATTTAAATCAGTAACCCGAATTGTTCTGTCTAATGGAAAACATCAATTCTGCAATTGATCCCTAGAATAAATGATGGCCGTCATCGGGAATGAGACAGGATTAGTATCTATGTCCTTTTTGGGTACTTCTATTTTGTAAAAATGGATTATCCTGTTCTTAGAATTTCATTCGTTGAATTCTTACGGCATTCAAAATAGCCAGCAAGGCAACTCCAACATCAGCAATAACTGCTTCCCATAGTGTAGCAATTCCGCCTGCCCCAAGAACAAGCACAATCACCTTTACTGCCATCGCGAGGGTAATATTTTGCCAGACAATGCTTCTTGTAATCTTACCTACTTTTATGGCCGATACTATTTTTGATGGTTGGTCATTTTGAATGACAATGTCGGCCGTTTCTATCGTGGCATCACTTCCCAGTCCACCCATCGCTATACCAGCATCTGCTAATGCCAACACGGGTGCGTCATTTACACCATCGCCCACAAAAGCAATTATTCTCCCCTGGTGTTTCAATGTCTTCACTTTTTCTACTTTTCCTTCGGGCAATAAATCACCAAAGGCAAGATCAATTCCCAATGCTTTGGCCACTTTATCAACCACACTTTGTTTGTCACCTGATAGCATGATGGTTTTGATAGTAAGCTTGTGAAGTAGATCTATGGCATGTTTTGCATCTTCTTTGATCTCATCAGCAATGGTGATGTATCCTCTGTATTTTTCGTTGATAGCCACTATTACTATGGTATCAACCAGTGTTTCAATTTCAATAGGATACGTGACATTAAACTTCCTCAGGAGTTTTACATTCCCTGCCAGCACAGATTTATCTTCAATTATACCTTTCAATCCATGTCCGGATATTTCTTCAATATCATCGGCCTTTCCATTTGTATTGCCCCCTGCATAGTCTACAATTGCTTTTGCAATGGGATGTGTGGAGTTTTTTTCAATAACTGCTGTAAGTCTAATTAATTCATTTTCATCGATATTATCTGTAACTACCTGTTGCACCTTGAACACCCCTTTTGTAAGAGTTCCGGTTTTGTCCATGACAACGGTATCTACTTTCGTGACCACATCCAGAAAATTTGATCCTTTGAATAATATTCCGTTGCGAGAGGCTAACCCAATGCCTCCAAAATATCCTAGAGGGATTGAAACAACCAAAGCGCATGGGCAACTGATAACCAGGAATACTAATGCTCTATAAAACCAATCGTTAAAAACATAGGCATCAATAAAAAAATAAGGTAAGAGGCAAACGGCCACAGCTAAGGCAAAAACGATTGGTGTATATATTTTCGCAAACCTGCTGATGAATAATTGTGTCTGCGATTTACGAGCAGTGGCATCCTGTACCATTTCTAAAATCTTGCTGAGCTTGCTATCTTTAAACAATGCCTTTACTTTTATCTCAGTCAACGTATTGAGGTTAATCATTCCCGCAAACACCGTTTCACCTTTTGCTTTTGTGTCAGGCTTGCTTTCTCCCGTTAACGCTGCTGTGTTAAATGATGCTGTTTTAGAGATCAACTCTCCATCCAGCGCCACTTTCTCACCGGGCTTTACCTGAATTATTTCTTCTAATGCTATTTCTTTAGGATTAACAACCTGCGTATTTCCATTGCGGATAACCGTTACTTCATCCGGTCGAATATCCAGCAAGGCTTTAATACTTCGCTTGGCCTTGTTTACTGCGGAATCCTGAAACCATTCACCGATGGAGTAGAATATCATTACCGCGACACCCTCGCTATAAGAACCAATGGCGAAAGCACCAATGGTTGCCACGCTCATGAGGAAGAATTCATTAAAGAAATCAAATCGCTTTGCTTTCTTAAAGGCCATGAACAAGACATTATAACCTCCAAGAAAATAGGCTGTTGAATAGATGATCAAATCAATAGGAAAGGCTGGTTTATACGTAAACCCAAATTCTAAAACCGACATTACCACCAGAACCAAAAGTGAAAGCAACAATGGCCAATGGCTTTTCCAACCTGGAATTTCCTCAGCACCTGTGTTTACGAGTATTTTTTTTATCATGGCAATTTCGTCTGCTGAGGTTTTGTTGGCAATGCCATATCTGTATGATTTAAAAGTACGGTCATCAAATTAGTAAAAGATCAGCTTAGGCCTCTTTCTTAACTTCTAATGTGATAAGAAATTTAGAAATAACTTGAGAATCCAAACTGAAACCCTGCAGTTCTTGATGGTGGGTTGCCCAATAAATCAGTGGTCCAGTTATACCGGTAATTAAGTCGAATTACTGTTTGAGAGGTAGGTCGCCAGCTAATGCCGGGTACAATCGAGACAAAATCCTCACTAATATTTCCGCCTGTTTCGCTGAATTTGCCAATGTTCCAATCCACATATTCTAGTCGGCACACCGCGTTTACAACGGACTTCTCAAAACCGAAAATATTTCTTCTGATCACGGGCTGAACTACGTCAATAAATCCACCCGCTTGCTTTCTTCCGTATTGTTGTGTGTACGTATCAGGAACATCGACTTTCACAAAAGCCCATTCGGTAACGATATATGTTTTTGTTATTGGAAGAGTTGTATTGAAATCCACTGCCCAGGTATCCACTCTTCTTCTTTTGTCAAGAATCAAACCATCATCCTGAAACTTGTTGAAAACACCGCCCATATAGGAAAGGCCCAGCTCTCCGATTTTTTTATTTCGCAAAGCTACTTTAGCTGTGATCAAAGGCACACCATTAAAACTTTCTTCAAAGCGGTCACTGTTCAGTTTGCTGGCGGGGAGGAAAGTTTTATTCTCAGCATTGGCTATGATCTGGTCATCAAAGCCGTTTGTCAGATAAAGTTCATAACCATACACCCAGTTTTTATTGTATTTCTTACCATAGATTCCAAAGCCCACATTGCTCCACGTGGCAGGAAGAAGTTGGGTAGCTGAAAATGGTCGGTCGATAAACTCCCACTTGGGGCCATCATGATTTTGATTGAATGCGCCTATAGGGTTCATTACTATTCCACCTCTTAGGTTCAGCAACGGGTGAAACTCAAAATCGACTGAAGCAAATTCGATGTTGATTTCTTTCGTTCCATCTTCAAACTCTATCTCAGAAAGAAATCTGATACGCCTTGAAATTCCTGAAGCAATGAATAATGTGAGACGCTTCATTTGAAATTGGTGGCCTTCGGTAACACCGTCTGTGCCCAAATGTTGCCAGTTTGCTTCTACATATCCGCCTAAAGCAACTGGCACTTTGGCAACCGATAAAAAAGGACGATTGTACACAGCATCCAGGTTCAAAAGAAGTTTTGTAGTGTCCTTCATAGTACTTCTGACCAAAGTCGTATCAATTTGCGCGTATAGCACTGGATGGAGTGATATGAAAAACAGAATAGTTAATGGTAAAATGTTTTTCATGATAGGCGTAAGTCAATTAAAATTTTGTTGGCAACTATTGAAACAGGGAAGGATCGAAGGTTTTGTTCGGCAGGGCCTTGACTAACCATTCCTTTGTTATTGAATTCGCTGCCATGGCTTGGGCATTGAAGGTGATCACCAGAAGCCTGCAACTGCCCGCCCTGGTGTGAGCACTTCATCCACAACGCACTGTATTCATTTTCTGAAAACCGATATACATAGATGGGAAATTCTAGTTTCTCATTTTGAACAATAATATACTGTCTGGTCTGCAATGTGTCTTTTTGTAGATAAGTGAATTCGGATTTCAATATGGAAATCCCATTTGACTCAACTATCCCGCTCACATAATGTGTGGTTTGACAACCTGAGAGTATCACTGGTATTAGGCCGCCACTCAGGCACAGGGTACAACTTCGTTTTACAAATTCGCGTCTGGTCACAGTTCTCATAGGCTTTCCAGAAACTTAATCAGTTTTGTTTTTTCTGTTTCAGTTAGTGATTTAAAACTTTCCATACTTTGAGATCCTTCACCACCATGAAGAAGGATAGCCTCTTCAATGCTTCTCGCTCTTCCATCGTGCAATAGAAAGTATTGACCACCTTGAGAATCTCTGGAAAGCCCCAAGCCCCAAAGCGGTGGAGTCTTCCATTCAAATGTCTTTGCCGATCCTTCGGTGTATCCATCATCTAAGCTTGCGCCCATGTCGTGCAAAAGCAAATCGGAGTAGGGATAAAATGTTTTATTAGAAATGGATTGAATAGAGGAGTTTCCTGTTTTCATCTCTGACCGATGACACTTTTCACAACCGATAGTTGAAAATAATTGCTTTCCGTTTAGGATGGCATCGTCTTGCTGACGAGGAACAGGCGCTTTAAGTGCTTTTAAGTAGAACACTACATCATGAATTGTTTGGTTGGAGATTTCAGGGTCGAACTCAAGCCCTGAATGCGTGTCTATATATTCATAATTAGAAGTTATTCCGATGTCCTGATTATAGGCTTGAGCTGTTTGTTGCAAGAGGTCATAGGTCGCACCTTTTTTTCCAAACCTTCCCACGTGATTTCCATTCTGCGAAATGCTTTCAACCCGCGGCAAAATATAACTTTTAAGTTCCACCCAATTGGCCTTACCGCTAATACCATCCTTATTCAAATCATCAGGGTCTGCCCATGCTAAAATTTCAGCATCTCTTACAGCATCAAGAAAGCCGAGGCCAGTATTAGCAGGAGGAGTGAATTTTGAAGATGTTGCGCCTGCTGGAATTTGCTCAGGTTTAAATCCAACGAGTGCCCGATGTTGCAACTGGGGGCCACCCATTTCAGAAAATTGATTTCCAGTTTCATCTATCTGGCCAAAGCGGGTAAGTGTAGTAAATGGATGCCCTTTGCCATCTCCAGCATGACAGCTACCACAAGAGGTGGCCACAAACAATGGCCCCAAGCCGTTTGCTGAAGAAAATACTTCATCATTAAAAGCAATGTCACCTTTTAGGAATTGAAGATTTTCTGCTTCATTAAGCCCACTAACAGGGCCATCAAGGATTGAAGAATCATCAGGGGCTGATGGTTCGAATTGTTCACAAGCAACCATTAAAAGGAATGCCCATCCATACACCAATCCTGTTATAACTATTTTCATGTATGTTGAATTAAGATTAGCAAAATTAAAATGTTAGACGTATCTAACAAATTAATTTCAATAATTTAATTTACAATAGTAATTTTGAGTCAAATTGCAGGATATGGGGTCGCTAACAGAGGAAAACTACATTAAGTCTATCTATGCACTATCGCAGGCTAAAGGCGAGGTGATCGTTTCTGAGCTGGCAAAAAAGCTGGAGGTGAAGCAACCATCGGTAAACAGTATGATGAAAAAGCTTGTGCTGAAGAAAATAGTATCGTATGCACCATATAAAGGCATTCGTCTAACAGAGAAAGGTAAAAGAGAAGCCTTGTCAATAATCAGGAGACATCGCCTTGCCGAACTATTCTTAGTAAAAGTGATGGAATTAGGTTGGGAAGAAGTGCATGACATTGCCGAACAATTGGAGCATGTTGACTCAAAACGTTTTTATGATCGTATTGATGAAATGCTGAATCATCCAAAAGTTGATCCACATGGCGAGCCAATTCCAGATGCAAACGGGAAAATTTTAAATAATAAATTCATTCCGCTTAGTCAAGTTGATGCAGGTACCGAAGTGATAATTGTAGCGGTGTCCGATGATAAAAAATCTTTTTTGGACCATCTCAATGCCAAAGGTCTTCAGATTGGGGAAAAGGTATTTGTAAAAAGAAAAGAGATCTATGACGGTTCAGTTGTGGTGATGAATAAAACACAAGCCGATTTAATGCTTACACACCAGGTAGCTGAGCGGATTTTGGTTGAGGTTTAAATAATTTACCATGGGTTTTAGTTTATGAAAAGGCAAGAGATTTGCATTGAGTTTATTTGTGATGCATTGCTTATTTGGTCGAGTTGTGGTGCAATCTGAAATTTGTCACATGGTGGAGAAAGATTCATTTTATTTGTTTTGTCGGGCAGGAGTAATTATCAAAGAGCCTCTTGTCAAACCAAAGCCGGAGATCGGAATCGATGTTCTTACAGCAATAGACCCTCAATCGCTTGAAGATTCTCATATCTATGTGCATTGTTATTTTGACAACCCCTATAAAGATATGCTCATCCGCATCTGGAAAACTACCTTTCTGGTGGACAAAGCTTCAGGAGCGCGGAGTGGAATGATGCATGCCGAAAATATTTCCATTGCTCCTAAATGGACGTTAATTGCTGACGGTGTCACCTTTCATTTTCTGTTGATCTTTTCTTCTCTGCCAAAATCATGCGAGCGGTTTGATTTAATCGAAGAGATAGACCAGCCGGGTGGCTTTCTGGTAAAAGACATCATGCGCAACCACGAAGACGTATATCATATCACAATCGTATAAAAAATTGGTGGTTCTGTTACTGCCTACTGCGCTCTGCCTACTGCCTACTTTTTTCAAGCTACTGTAAATAGAAAGGCAGTGTCAATTGTTGCTTCGAACCGGTTATTCCGTAAAGCACAGCTTTTCCTTTGTACCGGCTAAAAAAATCGATGACGGCTTGTGGGTCTTGTACCCGCTGGCGATTGATTTGAACAATAGTAAAATTTTCAGGCAATCCGAGTTTCCTAAAAAGCCCCTCTTTGATCTTTGTCACTTTCACTCCATAATCTACCGCTTCAAGATTTGCACCAATCAGGGCATCGCTATAAATTTTTCGTTTGATGATGCTGGTGTCACCATTTTTGTTCACCAGTGTAACCGTAGTATTATTGGTTTTATTTTCGCGAACATAGGTGATCGTAATTTTGTCGCCTGGAGAACGAAAACTCAACTCTTCCTCAAAACCACTTTCACTGTTAATTTCAACAGCATTGATTTTAGTAATAATGTCCCCCTGCTGAAGGCCAGCTTTGTAGGCAGCGCCATCGCTATCAACATTCCCCAATAATACACCCTTGAGGTCTTTTCCATTTATATCAAGATCGAATTTACTGGCATTCTGATAATCGTATTCAATCACATTGCCCCCAAAAATGGATTTTTGCGAAATGCCATGCTTTATCAGATCGTCTACGACTTTTTTGGCAATATCTACGGGTACGGCAAAGGCATAGCCGGTGTA
The DNA here is from genome assembly GCA_031419815.1 of Bacteroidia bacterium. Classification (GTDB taxonomy): domain Bacteria; phylum Bacteroidota; class Bacteroidia; order Cytophagales; family Cyclobacteriaceae; genus ELB16-189. The sequence goes on along the minus strand of JANOLM010000285.1, from coordinate 16,749 downwards.
AGAACCAGTTCTGGATAAGATAGCAGTATTGATTCCAACCAACTCACCATTTTTATTTACCAAAGCACCTCCGCTGTTTCCCGGATTGATGGCAGCATCTGTTTGGATAAAGGATTCGATTGGAAATTTATCTTCAACTATATTAAGCCGTCTGCCTTTTGCACTCACAATCCCAACGGTAACGGTGGACGAGAGAGAGAATGGATTGCCCACAGCAACTACCCACTCGCCCACAGCCAATGCCTTTGAGCTACCCAGTGTAATGGCCGGAAGGTTCGATTCTTTAATTTTTAATACAGCAAGATCAGTTGAAGCATCGGTGCCGATTAATTCCGCATCGTATGCTCTTTTATTATAAATCACCTGTATTTTTTCAGCGGTTTCTACCACGTGATTGTTGGTAACAATATAACCGTCTGAAGTAAAGATGACACCTGAGCCTGAGCTTACCTGAGTTTGCTGACCACCACCGTTGAACAGTAAATCCCAATAAGAGTTAGAAGCTCCGCTTTGCGAAATGCTATTAATGTAAACTACACTTGGGATTGTTTTCTCCGCTGCCCGGCTGAAATCCACATTATCTATCGGGCCAGCAGTGGCAGGAGAAGATATAGTTGGTGTGTAATTTTCGCCCGACTCATAGTTGGCAACTTGATATTGCTCAATATTATTTCCTTCGCGCGATTTCTTTTCTTCCTGATAGGTGATCAGAGCGTAGGCACCAGTCAATCCTGCAATAAATCCTATAACAATTGTTTGTAGCGTTTTCATCAAATCAAATTTTTAGTTATAACGGCAACTTGAATCACGTTGTTCGGGTTCACAAAACTGAGGCCTTAAGGGTTTACAACCTTGCAAATATTTTAAACCTATCCGGATATTCTCAAAAATCAGCCCAAACCTATAAAATGAAATTTTGTCAGATTTTGTGGGAACACACAATTTTGTGTCCCTCGTATTTTCCTATTTTTACGAACTATGGGTATTCGTTCTGTTCTTGCCAAGCCATTTGCTGCCTACATCGCCAGTCAAACCAAAGAGTGGTCGATGAAGCCGGATTTTTATCAACAGAAGGTCTTTAATTCCCTTTTAGGAGAAGGGGGAAAAACACAGTTTGGAAAGGATCATGGTTTCGAAGCAATCAAGACCCATGCAGATTTTAAGAAGCAAGTACCCATCCGCGATTATGAAGCGCTGAAGCCTTATGTTGAAAAAGTCCTTCATGGCGAGTTGAATATTTTATGGAAGGGCAAGCCGGCTTATTTTGCCAAAACTTCAGGCACTACTTCAGGCACAAAATATATCCCGATTACGAAGGACTCGGTACCCAATCATATTAACAGTGCACGTAATGCATTGTTGGGTTATGTTCACGAAACAGGAAATGGATCTTTTTTAGATGGCGGTTTAATCTTTCTTTCAGGAAGTCCGGAGTTAGATGAAAAGGCAGGGATAAAAACAGGAAGACTTTCTGGCATTGTCAATCATCATGTGCCAGGTTATTTACGTACCAATCAAAAACCAACCTATACAACCAATTGCATTGAAGATTGGGAAGAAAAACTGAATAGGATTATTGATGAAACGATCACCACCGACATGACGTTAATCTCTGGCATTCCACCTTGGGTGCAGATGTATTTTGATCGTATACAGGCACGCACTGGAAAAAAAATTAAGGATGTATTCCCAAACTTCTCCATGTTTGTTTATGGAGGCGTAAACTTTGAACCCTATCGCGCGAAGCTATTTGATACCATAGGCAAGAAAATCGATTCCGTTGAAACTTATCCGGCATCAGAAGGATTTATTGCTTATCAGGACACTCAGCATGAAGAAGGTCTTTTGCTCTTACTTAATTCAGGAATATTTTTTGAGTTTATACCAGCCGAAGAATATTTCAATGAAAATCCAGTTCGCTTAAGTATTGGGGAAGTTGAACTTGGAAAAAATTACGCTGTGGTCATTAATAGTAATGCAGGCCTTTGGGGCTACTCCATTGGCGACACGGTGAAGTTTGTTTCCAAAAATCCATATCGGATTATCGTCAGTGGAAGAATTAAACATTTTATTTCAGCATTTGGCGAACATGTGATTGGTGAGGAAGTAGAGAAGGCGATGAAGCTTACTATGCAGAAATTTCCCAGCGTTGAGTTGGTTGAGTTCACAGTAGCACCCAATGTTGCGCCATTAGACGGAATGCCGCACCATCAATGGCTGATTGAGTTTGCAAACCCGCCAGAAGATATTGAAAATTTTAGCCTTGAATTAGATAACCAATTGCGGCAGTTGAATGTTTACTATGATGATCTGATCACCGGAAATATTTTACGAACCCTTCGGATTATTTCATTAAAGAAGAATTCATTTATTGGATACATGAAATCGTTAGGAAAATTAGGTGGGCAAAACAAAGTGCCAAGGCTTTCCAACGACCGGAAGATTGCGGAGGAATTGGTTAAATTTGCACTATGATCACCGAACACCAGAAAAAAATTGTCCTCGAATATCTTAGCCCTCTAAGGCCTTTCAAAGTTGGTATTTTCGGTTCTTATGCCAGAGGGGAAAATAAGGAAGATAGTGATTTAGATATTTTAATTCACTTGAGTTATCCAAATCAAATTAGTCTGCTCAACTTGGTTAGAGTTGAGCAGGATTTGTCAGAAGCATTGGGTATTCATATTGATCTAGTGACTGAGAAATCAATGTCACCTCATGTTCGCCCTTTCATTGAAAAAGACTTGCATTATATTCTTGAATGAAAAGCCATCGGACTCTCGCCAAGCATATTTTAGATTCAATAAGCAGCATTGAGCAATACACTAATCAACTAACTAAAGAGGAGTTTCTTTCTAATTTTATGGTTCAAGACGCAGTAGTCCGCAATCTTGAAATCATTGGAGAGGCGAGCAAAAACATCCCTGCCGATGTTAAAGAAAAATTTCCGCACATCCCATGGAGGGATATTAATGCAATGCGCAATAAACTGATTCATGAATATTTTCGTGTAGATGCAGTATGGAATGTCGTTCAGTTCGAGCTGAACGACTTGAAGAAGCATGCTCACAGTATTTTAAACGATTCGTCTAATTGAATTCCAAAAAATCAATCGCCATTCTCGGCTCCACCGGCTCCATAGGCAAGCAAGCGCTTGAGGTTATCGCTGCGCATCCCGAAGATTTTGAAGTAGAGGTACTCACTGCTCAAAATAATGCCGACCTTTTGATTGAGCAGGCCATTAAGTTTAAGCCGAATGCTGTAGTTATCGTTAATGAACATCATTACACAAAAGTCCGGGAAGCGATGGAGCCCCTGCATATCAAAACCTACGCAGGGGAAAATGCTTTGGCTTCGGTTGTGCAAATGGATACCATCGATCTTGTGCTTACCGCACTTGTGGGCTATTCGGGTTTAAAACCCACTATCAAAGCTATTGAAGCCGGAAAGGCCATTGCCTTAGCTAATAAGGAAACGCTTGTCGTGGCAGGTGAATTGATTACCCGATTGGCGAGTGAGAAAGGTGTAAACATTTATCCAGTGGACTCTGAGCACTCCGCTATTTTTCAATGTATGGTTGGGGAATTTCATAACCCTATTGAAAAAATTATTCTTACCGCATCTGGCGGCCCTTTTCGCGGAAAGAAAAAAAATGATTTAAAATTGGTTACAAAAGCGCAGGCACTAAAGCATCCCAATTGGAGCATGGGTGCTAAGGTGACAATTGATTCGGCATCCTTAATGAACAAAGGCCTTGAAGTAATTGAAGCGAAGTGGTTATTTGGATTGAAAACGGAACAAGTGGAGGTTGTAGTCCATCCGCAATCGATCATTCATTCCCTGGTGCAGTTCGAAGATGGTTCACTAAAGGCGCAACTTGGATTGCCCGACATGCGTTTACCCATTCAATTTGCGATGAGTTATCCCAAGCGGCTGAAAAATAACTTCCCACGATTTGATTTTAGCCAGTACCCTGCCCTCACTTTCGAGAAGCCCGATATGGAAACTTTTCGTAATCTTGCGCTCGCGTTTGAGGCGTTGCACCGAGGGGGTAACATGCCATGTGTGCTAAATGCCGCAAATGAAGTAGCAGTGGCTGAATTTCTTAAAGAGAAGATTTCTTTTTTGGAAATGCCAGACGTAGTGGAACAATGTTTGGCCAAAATGGATTATGTCAGTAATCCGGGCTATGATGACTATGTGGAAACCGACAAGGAAACAAGACGAGTAGCAAGTGAAATAGTAAATAGATTAAAAGCCTAATCTCCAAATTATCAAATCAACGAATTTTCAAATTAGCTTATGGATGGATTAATAATGACGGCTCAGCTACTGCTGAGTCTTTCGATTTTGATAACGGTGCATGAATGGGGACATTATATTTCTGCACGAATTTTTAAAATCAGGGTAGAGAAGTTTTATCTCTTCTTTGATTTTTTATTTCCAATGGCCAACGTGCTTAACTTCTCACTTGTTAAGTTTAAAAAAGGAGATACTGAATTTGGAATAGGGTGGTTTCCATTGGGCGGCTATGTAAAAATTGCCGGCATGGTGGACGAGAGTATGGACAAAGAACAGATGAAAGCCCCGGCTGAACCGTGGGAGTTTCGCGCAAAGCCAGCCTGGCAGCGCCTCATTGTAATGTTGGGAGGGGTCATTGTCAATGTAATTGTTGGGATAATGATTTTCATTGGACTTACTTTTTTCCTAGGGGATACGTACATTCCTAAGAATTATGTGAACGCGCATGGGGGCATTTATGCGTTAGAGTTGGCAGAGCAATTGGGATTGAAAACGGGTGATCAGATCATTAAAATTAATGGTAAAGATTACGATGATTTCCAGGATATTATAAAACCTGACGTCCTGCTTTCGCAGGATTCTTATTACACAGTTCTCCGCGATGGACAGGAATTGAAAATTGCTATCCCCGGAAATTTTATTGAGAACTTCAATAAAAAGGAAGCGGCAAGCACCTTTATTTCACCCCGCATCCCAGCTATTGTTGGCCTTGTTTCAGAAAAAAGCATAGCAGGAAAAGTTGGTCTGAAGCCAGATGATCAATTCATCGAAATTGATAATACACCTGTCAAGTATCAGGACGATGTGATAAAGATTGTAAAGAGTGGCCCCCGCGATTCTATATCTTTTAAAGTGAAGCGCGGAGTTGAAGTACTTTCATTTAAAGAGAGCTTCAAAGATCAGGATGCCATTGGTTTTTATCCAAGGGGTTTGGACAAAAAAGAATTAGCGGTTATCGATTATGATTTTGGTCAATCAATAGGACTAGGAACTGAACGCGCTTTTGGTGTCATCTTTATTCAGTTAAAAGCATTTAAGAAAATATTCTCTGGTGAGCTCTCCTTCCAGAAATCTTTATCAGGCCCGATAGGAATGGCGCAGGCCTTTGGCACTGAGTGGGATTGGGAACGCTTCTGGAAGATGACGGGATTGTTGTCAATGGTATTGGCGTTTATGAATCTGTTACCCATACCAGCATTGGATGGTGGTTACGTGGTATTCTTGCTGTATGAAATGGTTAGCGGTCGCGAGCCTTCGGAGAAATTTTTTGAAACAGCGTTGAAGATTGGAATGGCAATGCTGCTGATACTAATGGTCTTTGTATTTTATAACGACATCGCGAAGTTGTTTACTGGAGGATGATAAAGTTCAATAGGAACAAATAAAAAAAAGGCCGACTTAATTTAGTTGGCCTTTTTTATTGAATTGATTCTAACTGCTTGTCGACTCAGCTTTGCTGGGGTGTGTATTTCTACTGCTTTCCCTTTCTAAAATCCAATGCTGGCTTACGATCTCCAATCATTGACTTGTATTTGAAATCAGGGCCTAGCAGAGTTCCAAGCTCTTTCTTAGCTTTATCAACAATCGTGGGATTATTAAAAATATCTATTCCGGTCATCGCGATTGTTTTTGCAGCATTGATCATTGCTTTGAATCCAATATTTGTATTGCCTGCCGCCACAGCCTGCCATGAGTGAGCGGGTGTTCCGGGTACCCAGGTGGCGGTGCCAAGGCCAGTTGTAGGCACCACCCAAGTGATGTCGCCAACATCTGTTGAGGCATAAAAGAAACCGTCTGTCTTAAATGGCTCAACTGTTTGTGCATCGGTAATAGGAGGAGCTTTGAACGTAAATGTGCTTTGTATTTGTTTAGCGAATTCAACTTCATCAGCAGTATAGTTTACGCCACCCACTAATTTCAAATTGTTATTCATCAGCCGTGCAAGTGTTTCGTTACGAAGCAAATTGTATGAACCCGATATCACTTCGTATTTCATTGTTGTCTCACTTCCGGTTGCCGCACCTTCAGCACATTTAATAATTCTATCCCAAAGTTCTTCGACTACTCGTGCATCCGGATGTCTTACCATGTATTCCATCTCGACAAAGTCAGGAACGACATTAGCAGCCAGTCCACCTTTACTGATGATGTAATGTATTCGTGATTCCTGTGGTATATGCTCTCTCATCATATTAACCATATAGTTCATGGCTTCGGCACCATCCAGGGCAGATCGGCCGGCTTGAGGTGCAGCAGCGGCATGCGCAGATCGCCCATAAAACCTGAACATACCTTGTTTTATTGCAAGACAGGATTCAGGGCTGGCGTCATTATTACTAGAGGGATGCCAGTGAAGCATTACATCCACATCATCAAATAATCCATCGCGAACCATGTACACTTTGGCGCTGCCACCTTCTTCGGCAGGTGTTCCAAATAGTTTTATCGTGCCCTGCTTTTTATTTTTTACCAACCAATCTTTAAGCGTAATAGCCGCAGCGGTTGAGGCAGCACCAAACAAATGATGACCACACGCATGACCCGCCCCACCTTCAATGATTGGCTTTTTAAAAGCAACACTGTCTTGCGAAAGACCTGGAAGGGCATCAAATTCAGCGAGGATACCAATAACAGGTTCACCGGAACCATAGGAAGCTAAAAATGCAGTTGGCATTCCAGCTATCCCGGTTTCCATTTTGAAATTTTCACCTTTCAAAACATCTTGAAGCCGGGCAGCGCTTTTGTTTTCAAGAAATCCTAATTCAGCGTAACTCCAAATATCACGGGCAACAGCTTTATACGTGTTGAATTTTTTATCAAGTTCCGAAGTGACAAATTGTTTGTCTTTATCCGGTTTTATTTTGGGATTGATTTCAGTTTGAGCCATTGCTGATGATCCATAGACCAACAGGAATATGATGTAAATTATTTGTTTCATAAAGTAGATTTCAGGTAAATCAAAAATGAGAAAAGAAGATGTGATATGAAAGAGGATTTGTAAAGATCAAATCAATTTCAACTTCGGTATATGGCGAAAATCTTTTCGATTAAGAGTATAAACAGGGCTGATATAGTAGAGAGCTGTGGCAGCAATGAGCATATCGCCTACGAAAGGATGATGGCTTAGACAGTAACGCTCCATCAGGCCAACAGCAATTTCAGAAATGGCTTCATTGATATGGATCAGGGGAAATTTGCGAATATGTTTTTGGATTAAGGGAAGTTCTTTTTTATCACGTACACCGCCATAAAACTCCGCTGCTACCACACTGTTGATAAAAAGGTTTTCCTCCCCAAGCGCCTCACAGGTAGCCCGCACTTGAACGTTGCCCTTGTACAGTTCAATAATAATATTGGTATCCAGAATTACCATCTGTTTTTACGCCACGCATTTTCCCGGATGCGGTCTGCGGAGATGGCACTGTGTTTGCCCGAGCCGAAGGTCTCCCAAAAATCTTTTATTGTGAATGGTTGGCGTGAGAGCGTTCTGGGCTCATTTGATTGGGAGACTTCAAATGCAAAGACTTCTACTGTTTTGCCTACCAGCGTTTCAGGTAAAGTAATGGATACTTTTTTTTTGGCTGGAGTTATGATTTCCCTGTACACCTGGTTGACAGTAGCTTTATTTTCGGAATTTTTTTTCCGAAAAGACTGCCTTGTTTTTTTGATCGATACTCCCATTTGAAAATCTCATTTATCAAAACAAAGATAATGAATATCGCGTACTTTTAATTTTTGAAAATTTCAAACTCCACTCGTCTGTTAAACTGCTTATGCTCATCTGTCACTTCCTGCATAATGGGTTTGGAGCTTCCATATCCGATGGCTTCAATTCGAGTATTTTCAATTTTGAATTGATAACCCAAATAATATTTGATTGCATCGGCACGGGCTTGGGAAAGCCTGAGGTTAGCTTCTTCTTTTCCGGCCGAATCGGTGTGGCCTGAGATTCTTAGTTTTAATTCCGGATGATCAATCATAAAGTTTGCAAGCTTATCCAGGTCTTTGTGCATAACCTGAAGGATATCGGCTTTGCCATTTTCAAACTCTAAAGACTCAAAGGCAATCTTACTTTCAATGGGCTCAGCAATTTTATTGATTTCTTGGTCACCATCCATAAATAAAATTTCCTCAATTCGGAAGAATTCATCTCCCTGAATGATGAGCAAATAATTTCGTTTATTGATCAAACTAAAATCAAACGTCCCATCTTCTCGCAGAAACTTTGGAGCTACTTCTACGCCTTCATCCAGATCAATGACAGACACAATCCCCTTCATGGATTTTCCACCTTCATCTTTTAGCGATCCTTTTAAAGTAACAATCGCTTCTGGCTGGGCTTCCATAGGCACGGGGAATGAATAGAGGTCCAGGTTTTTTAAATCATCTTCATTCGACCGGGCATAATACAGTTCTTGTGATTTTGAATCGATCGTAAAATAGTATTCACTTCCCACACCGTTTACCAGAGGACCAATATTTTTAGGTTCAGACCAACTTCTTTTTAACTGCGAGGATTTATAAATATCAAATTCGCCAAAGTTCAATGGATGGCCATTTGAACTGAAATAGAGAACATTGAATTTGTGATGGAAAAAAGGACTTACCTCACTGTTGCGTGTGTTAATAATCGGCCCGGCATTCTGCGCTTTCTCCCAATTGCCCTGTTTATCTTTTACCGAAAAATAAATATCAGACAAACCAAATCCACCTACGCGGTTCGAAGCGAATAAAAGTGTGTCACCTTTATGTGTTAGCGATGGATGTGAGTCCCAACCAGAACTATTTATAGTTGGTCCAAGGTTCTTTACGTCCCCCCAGGTGCTATCCGATTTTAAGACAGCGGAATAGATATCGCAATTTCCCTGGGTGCCCGGTGCATTACAACGAGAGAACAAAAGATATTTTCCATCAAAACTCAGGCAGGCAGAACCTTCGTTGTAGCTCGTGTTTATTTTTTTAAATTCTTCTGCGTATTGCCACAGGCCATCCACGCGAATACTATAAAAAATATCTTCATCATAGGTAGGCTGATAACTGTCCATACTTTTATTGCGCTTGGATGTGAAAAGTAATACATAATCTACATTGCCGATGGTAGGGCCATAATCTTCTTTGGAAGAGTTTATTCCTTCTCCCATATTTACGAGTACTGCATGTGGTGCCCGCAAGGTGTCAATCTCCTTTCGGTAGTCTACGAGCTGATAGTAAAATTCCAAGGGAACGTAATATTGCTTTTTATCTGTTTCGATAGAGTCATACACCTTATATAATTCTTCAATATTAATACCCTGTTGGTGATGTTTTAAAACCAGCTTGTACAACAGTACAGCTTCTCCCGGCTGACCGTATTTTTTGGAAAGCCTGGCAAGGTTCCAGATCATGGGGGCATTTTTGCTGAAGTTCTCGACTGCGAAATTTGAAACGTAAGCTTTTAATTCACCATACATCGCCTCCTCCTGTCCAGAATTATCCATCTGTTGGATTTTCTTCAGTTTTGTTGGGCTGGAATAGTAAAGACCTCTATTTACATTTGGAAAAGTGAATATGTCAGACTGGCTGAAAGAAGTCAGAGAATCATTTAGCTGTACAATACCAGCTTTTTTTAATTTTTTCTGCTTTTGAGCAAGAACCTCTCCCTTTATACACGTTAAAAGAAAGGCTAATAGGATCAAATGATACGTTTTCACTCGCAGTGTGTAGTCGATAATCTGGTGGATCAAACGAAAGTTGTAACAAATTTGCTTCATTTACAACGGATTGGCATTTCGATTGACTCGTATATTGACCTAAACAGTTTTAGCGTAGGCACGCTTTTTTTATGTCAAATTGGCATTTTATATGATGTTTAAATCATTAGCACTAACCCACATGGAGCAGGAAGATTCTGAAGAGTTGATCCAATTAATCAATCCCGAACAAGAGTCCGATATTAAGCCCGAAGATCTTCCCGAAGAACTTTCAATTCTTCCTATAAAAAATACGGTTTTGTTTCCAGGCGTTGTCATCCCGATAACTGTTACGCGTCAAAAATCCATTAAGCTGATCAAGAAAGCGTATCTGGGCAACCGGATAATTGGGGTAGTAGCGCAAAAAAATAAGCAGGCAGAGGAGCCTTCCACGGAAGACCTTTATAGGTTTGGCACAGTGGCGCGTATCATAAAAATGTTGGTACTGCCTGATGGAAATACAACTATTATTATTCAAGGCAAAAATCGTTTTGCGATAAGGGAATTTAGCGGAGACGAACCCTTCCTTACCGCCAGGATTGAATTGCAAGTAGAGCCTAAGCTTGACTTGAAAAGCAAAGAAGTGAAAGCACTGGTTCAATCCCTAAAAGATGCAGCCTTCAAGATTTTAAAATTGAACCCTGAGATTCCGCAGGAAGCCCACATTGCGTTGGATAACATCCAAAGTACTTCTTTCCTGATTCACTTTTTAGCTTCCAATCTAAATGTGGAGGTTTCGGATAAGCAAAAGATTTTAGAAACAATTAATATTACTGATCGGGGTACCCTCTTGCTTCAATACATGCTCAAGGAAATCCAACTGCTGGAGATCAAGTTTGAAATCCAAAAGAAGGTACATACGGATATTGATCAGCAACAACGAGATTATTTTCTCAGGCAACAAATAAGGGTACTTCAGGATGAGTTGGGTTTTGACGGCCCCGATAAAGAAATTGAAAAACTGCGAAAGCGGGGAACAGAAAAAAAATGGACAGTACAGGCCCTCGCTCACTTCAACAAAGAGCTGGATAAATTGCAACGCATCAACCCACAGGCTGCTGAATTTCCGGTAGCGATGACCTATGTAGAGTTTATGCTCGATCTTCCATGGGAGGAATTTACAACCGATGACTTTGACCTGAAGCGCGCGAAAAAGATTTTGGATAAGGATCACTTTGGTCTTGAGAAAGTGAAGACACGCATTCTGGAATACCTCGCTGTGTTAAAGTTAAAGAAGGATATGAAGGGCCCGATTTTATGCTTGTATGGCCCCCCTGGAGTTGGAAAAACTTCGTTGGGAAAATCTATTGCTAAATCGCTGCAGCGGAATTATATCCGTATGTCATTGGGCGGTTTGCATGATGAAGCTGAGATAAGGGGACACCGCAAGACCTATGTAGGTGCCATGCCGGGAAAAATTTTATTAAATATCAAAAAAGCAAAGTCATCTAATCCTGTTTTTATTCTAGATGAAATCGACAAAGTGCGTTCCGACTTCAGGGGCGATCCGTCCTCCGCGCTGCTAGAGGTTCTGGATCCTGAGCAGAACAATGCATTCGGTGACAATTACCTGGAAGTCGAATACGATCTTTCTAAAGTATTGTTCATTGCAACAGCCAACTCGCTTGACTCCATTCATCCTGCTTTGCGCGATCGTATGGAAATCATAGAGTTGACAGGGTACACCGTTGAAGAGAAGCAGCAGATCGCCATAAAACATTTGGTGCCGAAGCAACTCCGGGAACATGGTTTAATTCCCAAAGATGTTTCATTTACAAACGAAGCCATCCTGAAGGTGATTGAAAGCTATACACGTGAGTCGGGTGTGCGAAATCTGGAGCGTAAGATTGGCTCAGTGATCAGGAATATCGCCAAGTCTGTTGCCATGGAGGAAAAGATTGAAAAAGTAATTACCCCGGCACGCGTTGTCAAAATTCTTGGTGGCGAAATATTTGATGAAGAGCTTTATCAAGGGAATGATATAGCTGGCGTTGTCACTGGCCTTGCGTGGACGCAGGTAGGGGGCGATATTCTTTTTGTGGAATCAAGCGTCAGTAAGGGAAAGGGTGTGTTAACGCTTTCAGGTCAGCTAGGAGATGTAATGAAAGAATCAGCGGTAGCGGCACTTTCCTATCTGAAATCAAATGCGACTTCACTAGGTATAGATCACCGGGTATTTCAGCAATATGATCTCCACGTTCATGTGCCGGCCGGTGCGGTTCCTAAAGACGGACCTTCTGCGGGGATCACCATGCTTACCTCATTGGCATCTATTTTCACACAACGTAAGATAAAAGAGAACCTTGCCATGACCGGTGAGATTACATTGCGCGGAAAAGTTTTGCCTGTTGGGGGGATTAAAGAAAAAATCTTAGCGGCCAAGCGCAGCGGTATCAAGGAGATTGTGCTAAGCGCTAAAAACAAACGAGACATTGCAGAGATAGAAAAACAATACATCAAAGGGCTTTCCTTCCATTATGTTGACACAGTTGATGATGTACTCAAAATTGCTTTGCTAAAAGATAAAGTAAAGAAGCCGTTGCAATTTGAAGTGGGAGTATAAGTTTCAAGATTCAAAGTTCGGGCAGTTGCCAATTTTGAACTTTGGATCTTGAATCTTGAATTTAGTTTAAAATGAAGACAAACAGCTTGTGTATAATCTTTCTGCTTATCTCATCATACGTCTTCTCTCAAACACGATCCTTTGAATTTCTAAATCTCCCGGGCAATGCAACACTCTCCGCTCTTGGGGGAATTAATGTTTCATCGGCAAACCAGAATGTAAATTTTTTTATAGCCAATCCCGCTTTGGCGCGTGATACCACAAATGGCTGGGGCTCTGCCACCTACTTATTTTATTTTGCAAACATTGGCATGGCCAATTTCTCGTATCAGCATAATTTTGAAAAAGTTGGAACACTTTCATTTGGAGTCCAGCATCTGGCCTATGGGCAGATTCAAGGATATGATCAAACTGGAGTTGCTACAGGGAAATTTAATTCCGGTGAGAGTGCGCTGTTTATTGGAAAGAGTCATCGCATCCATAATTTCAGATTAGGAGTGAATATGAAAGGGGCATTCTCGAATGTGGCAGGCTATCGGGCCAATGCCATCATGATAGATCTTGGAGGCATTTTTATCCATCCCCATCAGGATTTATCAGTTGGGTTGGCGATAAAAAATCTAGGTTTTGTTCTGACGGAATATTCAGAAACCAGCACTACCAAACTTCCGTTTGACCTTCAGGCAGGAGTAAGTTTTAAGCCTGAGCACATGCCCCTTCGATTTTCTTTCACCGCTCATCATCTTACATCACGTGATATTTCATATTACAATCCCAATGATGGAAGTGAAAAGCCTAATATCTTGGATAAGGCGCTACGACACTTTAATTTTGGTGCAGAGGTATTGGTTCATAAGAATGTAAATCTTTTGGTGGGATATAATTTTTTAAAACACAAAGAGCTGAAACTTGAGAATTCCGGAGGAGGTTCTGGGCTTTCATTAGGCGTTTTAACACGCGTAAAGAGTATGGAGATGGCGGTCAGCAGAACGGCCTATGTGACAGGTGGCTCTTATCAGGTTTCGCTTTCGGCTAACATTGAAAAAATAGTGACAAGCAGGTAAATCTTGCAGATTCAAAACGTAAAATTCAAAATGGAGAGAATGGATTCAAAATATTTAACACCCCAGCAAATTGTTACTGAGCTTGACAAATATATTGTTGGTCAGCATGATGCAAAACGCAATGTAGCTATAGCCTTGCGCAACCGATGGAGAAGGATGAACATCACATCCGACATGAAGGATGAGATCATTCCAAACAACATTTTGATGATTGGCGCCACAGGCGTTGGCAAAACAGAGATTGCCAGAAGGCTTGCTAAAATTGCCGATGCGCCATTTGTTAAAGTGGAGGCTTCGAAATTTACGGAGGTAGGTTATGTAGGCCGCGATGTTGAAAGTATGGTGCGTGATTTGGTTGAGCAATCGGTGAATATGGTGAAGGCGCGTAAGAAAGAGGAGGTGAAAGAAAAAGCGGCCATTATTGTTGAAGATATTATTCTCGATGCATTAATTCCTCCTATGCGTCAGTCGTCCCCCAAGCCTGCGGGATTTGATAGCGAGGCCGAAGGTCAGGATGCACCGACAACCGATGTGGAGTTAAACGAGCGTACCCGGAATCTTTTCAGGGATAAAATCAGAAATGGAGAACTGGATGACCGCAAGATTGATATTAATATTAAACAGGGCGGAGGTGGTGCCGGAGTTGGTATGGTGGGGGCAGGGATGATGGATGAAGCGTCCATGATAAACCTTCAGGAAATGCTTAACGGAATGATGCCCAAGAAACCAAAGAAGAGAAAAGTAACAGTAGCTGAAGCACGCAAACTTTTATTCGAAGAAGAAGCCGCTAAGCTGATTGATATGGATGAAGTGAAAGAGGAAGCCATACGCAGGGCCGAAGATGCAGGGATGATCTTCATTGATGAGATTGATAAAATCGCATCTGGTAACAGTAAAGGGAGCGGCCCGGATGTGAGTAGGGAAGGAGTTCAGCGCGATTTGCTTCCTATCGTAGAGGGAAGTACGGTTAATACAAAGTATGGAGTGATTAAAACCGATCACGTGCTGTTTATTGCGGCTGGTGCTTTTCATGTTTCCAAACCTTCCGATCTTATTCCGGAACTGCAAGGACGTTTCCCAATTCGTGTGGAGCTTACTAACTTGACCAAAGACGATTTTATACGGATTTTAAAGGAACCTAAAAATGCTTTGACGAAACAATACTGTGCTTTATTTGAGGCCGAAGGAGTTGAAATTTCTTTTGCTGACGATGCAGTGGATGAAATTGCTCAGACCGCCTTTGCTATTAATGCAGACCTTGAAAATATTGGCGCCCGAAGACTTCATACGGTGATGAGTAAATTGCTGAATGAATTTCTTTTTGATGTGCCCGATAAAATTGGAGCGAATGCCAAAATTCATATTACGAAGGCAATGGTGAACGAGAGACTAAGTAGCCTGGCCAAAAACCGTGATCTTAGCGAATACATTTTGTGATCGACTCATGTAGATCAATGAATTCGAGATTCAAAGTTCAAAATTACAGCGATAGGCAATTTTGAACTTTAAATATTGAATTTGGAATCATAATCAGCGAAGCAGTATGTGTTTAACCAGATCAATAGTCTGTCTTGTATTATGTGTAATTTCCATTCCAGGTATTTGTCAGGAAGATTCAGTGCGGAGTCGGTACATAAAAGATTTTCCTAACTATTATTTTTTGGGCCCTGTCCTTAAGAAACGATATCTTTCTTTTGATGTCGTTAGTGTTCGTGACCCTAACAAAAAGTTAACCTTTAAGCCAAATAGTTCATACAGTATTGGTGTGTCACTGAATATTTTTGAGATCGGAATAGAAGCCTCCTTGTCTATTCCAGTGAACGTGAAGAACCAGGAACGGTTTGGGACAAGTAAAGTGATCGATTTACAAATCAACACAATTTCAAAAAGATGGTTGTTAGATGCCTATCATCAAAAGTATTCTGGCTTTTATTTTTCAAATCCAAAGTTTGCCCTCCCTAGTAATCAGCCCTATCCTCACCGCGATGATTTGCAAACCCGAAATTTCGGATTGGCATTTTCTTATATTTTCAATGCCGATAAATTTTCTATGCGCTCTTCCTATAACTTCACCGAACAACAGCGCTCAAGTCATGGTTCTTTTCTTCTTAGTTATATCATTTCTTCTTTTAATCTTTATGCCGACTCCGCTCTCATAATCAAAAGTGAACAATCAAATTTTGGGAAAGGATCGTCTTCGGATGACATGAGGTTTACTTCTCTTGGTATAGGCCCCGGCTATAGTTACAATTTAGTGTATAAGAATTTTTTCTTGAATCTAACCTTAAGTGTTGGCCCGGCACATTATTGGGTTCGCTACACCGAGGAAGGAGGGGCTGTCAGAAATGATATTCGCATAAGTGCGTTTCAATCTGCGCGAACGGGCATAGGATATAATGGAAACCGTTTCTTTGGCGGCATACGTGTTTCTAGTCAAACTCGTAATTTAAGGTTTGAAGAAATAAATTTTGTAAATAAAATCAGCACCTTCAGATTAGTGCTAGGATATCGCTTTAGAGAAAAAGGTATTCTTCAAAAGCGCGCCAGGGACTATACTCCTAAAAGGAAATGATCTATCCTCTTCAATAAGTTTAGGATTGGCCGTACTTAGCTGTGATGATGCTAAGGGGCTTTAGCCCAATGGCAACCTTGAAGAGTCGGTTCAGTCCTCTATTTTTTTGGAAAATCAAAGAACTTCAATTCACCGCTACCAAACTTAGTATCCTTCCAAAATTTAACCTTTATCTCAGAAGCTATAACTCCGGAGGTTGGAATATTTTCGATATTTTCTCCCAGAAGTGAGTTGGCAAACTCAGTGAGGCCCGGGTTATGTCCAAAAATCATAACCACTTCTTCATCATCATTCAAATCGTTAAGTCCCTGAACAATTTTTAGAAGTTGATCTTCACTGGCATGGTAGAGCCGCTTATCAGTCTTTATATTTTCTTCCAAGTACCCCAGGGATTTTGCAATTTCCCTACATGTGGAGAGCGCGCGCACTGCGGGGCTACTCAGCATAAGATCGGGAAATACTCGTTTTTCTTTTAGCCGCTTTCCCATACGTGGCGCATCTTTTTTTCCACGCTCATTAAGC
>JANOLM010000284.1:0-3735 GCA_031419815.1 Bacteroidia bacterium | reverse complement strand
GGCTCTGTAACAATTATGGAATCTTCCTTTACACCTAGTGCATTGAAGTAGGACGTCCAGATAATGGAAGGCGTAAGAGCAGAAAGATCTGACAATGATTTTTTATTGTATTGCTTAACAGGATCCCGGCTCTCTTCTTTTGTCAATGTTGCTTTTGCCAATTGTGATTCAAGCGCCAGTATCCGTTCTGCCGATTTCTTTGCGCTCGTGACATCCAGTCCAATTAAGCCAAGCATCCTTGCCACATGGTCTTTGTATTTTTCGCGAGTCTCTTTTGATTTTGGATCTGTCTTTATATAATAATCTCGCTCGGGTAAACCAATTCCTCCAGACCCAAGATAGGCAGCCATCTTCTTGGTGTTCTTTAAATCAGGAAAAACCTGGAAGCCAAAAAAAGCACCTCCACCTTCCAACTCCTGCTCTATCAAATAGTTTTGTAAATCAGATTTATTATTAATTGCCTCAATCTTTTTTAATGTGGGGTTCAAAGGATTCAATCCAGCACTCTCTGCTAAAGAAGAATCCATACCAATGCTAAAGAAATCAGACGCCTTTCTTTGATCTGTCCCTTCCGTATACTTTGGATTTTCACCAGCCTTTTTCAAAACGCTCAAGACTGCGTTGTTATTAAACTCACTCAGTTCATTGAAGGAACCCCAGGCACCACGATCGGATGGAATAGCTGTACGCTTCAGCCAATTTCCATTCACAAAGCGAAAGAAATCGTCTTGCGGGCGAACGGTGCTATCCATGTTGGCTAGTTCCAGGCCAGATGCAACAGGCTCTTCCTGGTTTTTGGTCTCGGTCGAGCAAGCAAAAAAAATTGTTAACAGAAAAATAACAAATACCAATCGATTCATAATAGTTTATGTTTTAGAAATCACCAAAAGGAGACAAATTGAGGTCGGAAAAAATTATTGAAGAGTCTATTGTTCGAAGGAAGTTCTTGTGCATATAAAAAAGCATTGTTACATTTTCAACCTTTCGGGATCCTGATAATTATTCCAAAACCGGATTAAGTGGATTGTCTCATCCTTTAATCTAAAAAACAAAGTGATTTGTTTTCGGACAACAGCTTTGCGGATTCCCTGATAATCGGTTAATGGGTATATTTCTGGCTGACGCTCTACCAATTCAATGATTGTTTCAACGTCTTCCATAAATTCTACAGCTACTTGCACTGACCATTTCTCCAATAAAAAATCTATGTTTTGATGATAGTCAGCCACAGCATCATCCGACCAAACGATCTGCATATTTTGGACTACTTATGCAAGTGTGGATACTTCTTTTTGGTGACCTCAATCACATCTTCATGCAATTTGAAGTGACCCCTTTTTATGGATTGCAATCCTTTATCAATAGCCGCTTTCTCTGCCTGGCTAAGGTTACCGAGAGGTATTTCTTCTGCCGATTTTTTTAAAGCTTTAAACTGTCTGATGACCTGGCTGTCATTGATCCCCGCTAGCCATTGTATAATATCTAATTTCTCAGCTTGGATATCCATATTCTTAAAAATTGACTCTCCAAAAATAAACAATTCCACGGCAGGTTTTACGGAAGCTTAAAAAGAATACAATCTCTTGCCTCATTATTTTGATTGACGAAGCGAAACCACTTGGTGAGCCTTGCTTCCTCCATTAATCCTGACTTTTGAAGAACCTTAGCAGAAGCCACGTTTTCAAGATCCACGAAAGTACCAATTCTGAAAACACCAAATTGTAATCGTAGCAAAGGCATCATTGCGAGGCAAACTTCTGTTGCATAGCCCTTGCCCCATTGCGTTGGGCTTAGGATATAACCAAATTGAAGTTTGCCCTGGTCATTCAAGACTCCAAAAGTGCCAATCAATTGGTTTGTTTCTTTCAGTCGAATTCCAAACGAATAATCGATACCTAAATTCCATCCCTGAATAGCATACTTTAAATAATTACGCGTGTCATTGATCCGTTGATGGGTTGGCCAGGAAACATACTTTGTCGCCTCCGGTTTGTTGGCATACGTATAAAAAATTTCTTCCGCATCTTCGTACCTTAGCCGTTGAAGAGTTAACCGCTTCGTTTCAATTTGTTCAGATAGCAGAAGGTGCAACATCATGACGCTAAATTACTGAGTACTTCGTAGCTTTCTTAATCAACAAAGCTTAACTTAATTGATAACGAATTGGTATAGATCAAGAGTTATTTCATCTTAGACAAAAAGCGAATTAGTAAAGCATGGGAAAAGAAAACAATATCGTCAACCAATACTTTAAAAAAGAGTTTGACGGCACAAAGGTGCTGGTAAAGGTAAATCCCATCCATCTTAAGGGAACAGAGATCACCATTTTTTCAGACGGTAACTCTGAGTTAAGGGAGTTGGAATTTGATCTGGAAATTTTTGATGATTTGAAGGAAGACGGTTTTGAGGCGGCTAGTCCGCTGGAGTTTAATCTGTATTTATCAGGACTCGCCTAGTCAACGATTCAGATTTCTTCGCAACACTGCTTTGCTCGCTCAAAATCTAAACTCATAAATCTAAAATCCTAAATATCTTTCTATCTTTGCCCCGGCAAATCGGCACGACCAGCTCCTGCTGAACTCCCCCAGGGTCGGAAGGCAGCAAGGGTAGGCAGTTGTAGCGGTGCGATGTTCGGTTTGCCATTTTTTATTCCTCTTTAAATGAACCCCTCAAAGAGGACTTGACGCCTAAGTCCAGATTATTTCTTCAACCTTTTCCCCAACCCCGAAACGGCTGCCACATTAAAGAAGCCCACTACTTTACTTCCCTTCGTATTGGCATTGAATACATTGGTAGATACATTAGAAAGTGGTGATGAGAATAATTCAGCAAAACCACCCGGGCGATTTGTTTGTTAATCTCGTTTTACTTCACAATGGCCTCTGCCTTATTTTTATACTTATCGGATTATAAAACAGCTTACGATTTTTCAAAAATTAAACTTTTAAAACTATGGAACCAATCTTAATAGTCTTTAATGTTATTTTTCTAATGAGTTGTGTACCCATTTCTTATTTATTTAAAAAAATTACCCTACAGACATTAACTCAATGATTGGATATCGAACGAAAAGATCAATGGCTTCAAGAGAGTCTTGGGTTTTTGCAAATAAGTATTCATCTAATCTGTTATTTAAATATTCGATAATTACGGCAATTATTCAGATTGTATTATTTGTTTTTTTTGGAGGCAAAGTGGCAATACTAAGTGCTGCATCACTGTGGATAATATTACTTTTAACAACCTTATTGCAAACCGAAATCAAGCTAAAAAAAAATCAAAGACTTCAAATTTAAAGACCTTGACATCGTGCAATGTAAATGTGTTCTCTTTACAATTCACACCACACTTATTTCTACATTTAATAATCTGCACATAACCTCCATCGATAATCTCTTAAGCAAACCTTTCGTTTAAAATCCAAGGTGTACGACAGTTTTGCGATTTCTCTTTGGGCTAAACCCGTCTTCTATTTATAGAAATTACCACTGGCTTAAACCCGTGGCAATTGAAACTATTTTTAGTGGACTTTAGTCCCTTCTAAAAAAATGTCGTGCCCCAAAAATCTATGGAAATCCTATAAATCCTTGTAGTTTTACCAGTAAACAAATAAGTACGTATGAAGTTTTTTATTGACACCGCTAATCTTAACGAAATTAAAGAAGCTTATGACCTGGGGGTATTGGATGGTGTGACCACTAACCCTTCCTTAATGGCCAAAGAAGGCATTTCAGG
>JANOLM010000283.1:0-10678 GCA_031419815.1 Bacteroidia bacterium | reverse complement strand
TCAAATCGTAAGGCGACATCTCCAACCTTACTTTATCTCCTGGTAGGATTCGGATATAATGCATCCTCATCTTTCCTGAAATATGTGCCAGCACTTCGTGACCATTTTCCAATCTCACATGAAACATCGCATTTGACAATGCTTCTGTGATGGTCCCGTCCTGCTCTATCGACTTTTGTTTCGCCACTTAAAAGAATAGTTTTCTTCTATATACTCGTGTGTTGTTAGCACATCTGTTCTGTCTTCGTAAACCGCCACCATGTGCTCAAAATGAGCCGAAGGTTTGCGATCTGACGTGCGGATTGTCCACCCGTCTTTTTCCTGCACTACATTTTTAGTTCCCATGTTGATCATTGGTTCTATTGCGAAAACCATTCCTGGCAATATCTTCACTCCTTTTCCCCGCTTTCCATAATTTGGAACTTCAGGATCTTCGTGAAGACTTTTTCCAACTCCATGACCCACTAACTCCCTCACTACACCGTATCCGAACGTTTCCACGAAGCTCTGTATTGCAAAGCCAATGTCTCCAATCCGGTTACCAACCCTTGCCTGCGCAATTCCTAAGAAAAGCGAGTCATACGTCCGGTTCAATAGATCCAAAACTTGCTGGCTTACCTTTTCCAACGGATAGGTGTAAGCAGAGTCGCTATGAAAACCCTTGAACAAGACCCCACAGTCAATCGAGATTACATCTGTCTCTTTCAACTCGTATTCCCCTGGAAATCCATGCACCACAGTTTCATTAACTGAGATACACAAGGCTCCCGGAAAGCCGTGGTAATTTTTGAACGATGGTGAGCCACCATGATCCCGAATAAACTCCTCTGCAATTCTATTCAACTCTTTGGTTTTCATGCCTGGCTTTATGTGCCTGGCTACTTCCCCGTGTGCTTTTCCTAAGATTTGCGCACTCTCTTTAATCAGTTGAACATCATTTGCAGTTTTGTAGTGGACCATGCCAACTCAAGCCGCAGCAAACTGAGAACGTCCTTTTACTCTTCCAGACTTCATCATTCCTTCATAATGCCTCATCAACAAATAACTTTCAATCTGCTGAAGTGTGTCAAGCACAACCCCAACAAGAATCAAAAGAGATGTGCCGCCATAGAACTGGGCAAAATTTGGCGTAACTCCTGCAAGCACTGCAAATGCAGGCATGATGGCAATTATCGCCAGGAAAATAGCACCTGGTAAAGTAATCTTTGATAAAATACTATCTATAAACTCAGCAGTTTGTTTTCCGGGCTTAATACCAGGAACAAACCCACCGTTGCGTTTTAAATTATCTGCAATATCGTTAGATGGAACCGTGATCGCTGTGTAAAAGAATGTGAAAATCAGGATCAGTGAAGCAAACAACAGGTTATACTGCCAAGATGTGAAATCTGCAAAAGTAGAACCTACATAAGCCCCGATGTCGCTGTCTCTCCAGATTCCTGCGAAAAGAGGAGGAATAAACATTAGCGCTTGCGCAAAGATTATCGGCATTACTCCAGCAGAGTTCAGTTTTAATGGAATGAAGTCACGCTTACCACCGTAAAGCTTATTTCCTACCACCTGCTTGGCATATTGTACCGGTATTCTACGAACAGCTTGTGTCAATGCAATCACACCAACAACAACAAAAAACAGTGCTAAAATTTCAATTATCGTCAAAATTGCACCGCCCATTCCTTTTCCGGTAATCTCCTGATAGAGAGCAGCAGGGAAACGTGATACGATACCAATCATAATCAACATACTGATACCGTTGCCAATTCCTTTATCCGTAATTCTTTCTCCCAACCACATGCAAAACACAGTGCCTGAAATCAGAATGATGATTGATGAAATCATAAAGAAAGTTCCTGGATAAAGCATTGCTTCTGCGTTTATCGTGGCGCGCAGGTAAGCGTATGATTGAGCTGCTGTAATAGCAATTGTGAGAACGCGTGTAAACTGATTTAATTTCTTTCGTCCGCTGTCTCCCTCCTTTTGCATCTTGGTAAAATGAGGAACGGCCACTGTTAACAATTGAACAACAATGGAAGCTGAAATGTAAGGCATAATGCCTAAGGCAAAAATGGAAGCCCGGCTAAATGAACCACCTAATAAGGTATTCATAAGATCAAAAACACCACCCTGGTTTCCAGAGAGTGCATTTGCATCCACACCCGGAAGCACGATGTAAGATCCTAATCTGAAAATAATCAGAAACCCGATAGTGTTCAGAATCCGAATCCGAAGATCCTCGATCGAAAAAATGTTCTTTATGGTTGTAAAGAATCGCTTCATTTTAAATAGTTGTGGCTGTTCCCCCTACGTTTTCAATTGCCTTGGCTGCAGTCGCTGAAAAAGCATGAGCTTCAACACTTACTTTAGCTTTCAACTCACCCCTTCCCAAAATTTTCACCTGATCTTTCTTACCCACTATACCATTGTCTACCATCAACTGGAAGCTTAATGAAGAGGCCTTTGTTTTCTGTGCTAGTTCTTCCAACGCATCTAAATTGATGCCTTTGAAATATACTTTATTGTTGTTTTTGAAACCAAACTTTGGGACTCGTCTCTGAAGCGGCATCTGACCACCTTCGAAACCTATTTTCTTACTATAGCCCGAACGTGACTGGGCACCTTTATGACCGCGGCCAGCTGTGCTGCCACCTGAACCCTGGCCTCTGCCTAATCTTTTATTATTTTTTACCGATCCATCGGCCGGCTTTAATGTATGCAGCTTCATGTTTACAATTCTGTTACGGACACTAAATGACTTACTTTCTTAACCATGCCTTGAATCTGCGGAGTATATTCTACTTCCACCGTAGAGTGCACTTTACCTAAACCCAAGGACTCGATTGTGCGCTGTTGCCTATCGGGTCTTTTAATCATGCTTCTGGTTTGTGTAATCTTAACTTTCGCCATGATTTTATCCGTTAAAAACTTTTGACAATGAAATACCTCTATTTCTGGCGATGGTCTGAGGATCCCTCATACTGGTCAACGCTTTAAAGGTTGCTTTCACAACGTTGTGAGGATTTGAAGAACCTTTTGATTTGGCCAATACATTGTGAACACCTGCACTTTCTAAAACTGCGCGCATAGCACCACCAGCGATTACACCAGTTCCTGCAGAGGCAGGCTTCAATAAAACAAAGCCACCACCGAACTTACCAAGTGATTCGTGCGGAACTGTTCCTTTGATAATAGGAACTTTCACGAGATGTTTCTTAGCATCATCAATCCCTTTGGTGATGGCGTCAGTTACCTCATTGGCTTTACCAAGTCCATAACCTACAACTCCATTTCCATCTCCTACTACAACAATGGCCGAAAAGCTAAACCTTCTACCTCCCTTTACCACTTTTGCTACACGCTGAATGGCAACTACCTTTTCTTTCAGGTCGATTTCGCTTGCTTTTACTGTGCTGACGTTACTTTGTGTCATGCTTTTAAAATTTTAAACCTCCCTCTCTGGCGCCTTCTGCCAAAGCTTTGATGTTACCATGATATAAAAATCCATTGCGATCAAAAACGATATTGCTAACGCCAGAAGCCAATGCTTTTTCTGCCACTTTCATTCCAACCGTTTTAGAAATGGTCATGTTAATGCCACCCTTTTTATCCAACTCAACTGATGAGGCCGCTACCAAAGTAGTACCCTTTGAGTCGTCTATAAGCTGAGCGTAAATAGCACTGTTACTTTTAAATACTGAAAGACGTGGCCTTTCAGTCGTGCCCTCCAATCCTTTGCGGATGCCCATCTTAATTCTTGCTCTTCTTTCTGTCTTTACGTTTGCCATAACTCTTAATTATTTAGCAGCAGCCTTACCAGCCTTTCTACGTACAAATTCGCCCACATAACGGATACCTTTACCTTTGTAAGGCTCAACCTTCCGAAGTGATTTTATTTTTGCTGCAACCTGTCCTAACAACTGCTTATCAATACCTTCCAATGTGATCATCGGGTTTGAACCTTTCTCTTGAGAAGCCAAAAGCTTTAACTCTGAAGGAATTGCTACAAACACGTTGTGTGAATAACCAAGGCTCAATTCCAAAACATTGCCTTGAGCGCTGGCCTTATAACCAACACCTATTATCTCTAAACGCTCTTTATATCCTTCACTTACACCTTTTACCATATTAGCGATCAGCGCGCGATATAGACCATGCAATGATTTATGACTCTTCTCATCAGAAGGACGGTGTACTGAAATATTACCTTCTTCCTGAGTTATTTTAAAGTCAGGAGATAGCACCTGATGAAGTTCGCCCTTAGGACCCTTCACAGACACTTTATGATTGCTTTCTGAAAAAGTGCATGTAACACCTTTTGGAAGAGCTATTAATTGTTTGCCTATTCGTGACATTTCCTTATTCTGTTATTAATAGACGTAACACAAAACTTCACCACCAACATTCAATGCTTTCGCTTCCTTATCGGTGATTACACCTTTGGATGTAGAAAGAACTGCTATACCCAATCCGTTTAATACTTTAGGTAGTTCATCGGCTGGCTTATATTGACGAAGGCCCGGTGAGCTAACACGCTGAAGTTTGGAAATGGCGGACTCTTTTGTCTCCGGATTGTATTTTAATGCAATCTTGATAGAGCCTTGCTTATTGGATGTCTCCTCAAACTTGTAATTGAGAATATAACCCTTGTCGAATAGAACCTTGGTCAATTCCTTTTTCAGGTTTGACGCTGGAACGTCTACAACACGGTGGCGAGCTTTAATGGCATTGCGCACGCGGGTCAAATAATCTGCTATCGGGTCAGTTGTTTTCATTTTGTCAATTAAAGGCAAACCCGCCAAAAAAACGGGGCTGCAAAGTTATTGAATCCTTTTATCTATTCAAACAGCCATTGATTTTTTACCAACTGGCTTTAGTTACTCCTGGAATCTTGCCATCTGAAGCCATTTGACGGAATTGGTTACGGCAAAGGCCGAACTTCCTCATATAACCTCTTGGCCTGCCTGTAAGTTTGCACCGGCTGTGCAATCTAACTGCCGATGAATTTCTGGGTAGTTTATCCAAACCTTCCCAATCTCCAGCCGCTTTTAGAGCCTTGCGCTTAGCAGCATAACGCTTCACCAACGCTTCCTTTTTTCTGTCTCTTGCTATTACTGATAGTTTTGCCATGTGTCTATTAGTTTTTATGAACGAATGGCATACCTAGTGCTTTCAGCAATTCGTAGCTTTCTTCGTCAGTATTTGCGTTGGTCACGAACGTGATATCCATGCCGTTGATTTTATTTACCTTATCAATAGATATCTCAGGAAAGATAATCTGCTCTTTTACACCTAACGTATAATTACCACGGCCATCAAAGCCCTTATCGCTAATTCCTTTGAAATCGCGAACACGGGGCAAGGCCACATTTACAAGGCGATCCAGAAATTCGTACATCCGATCACCGCGTAACGTAACTTTTACACCTATGGCTTGATCAATTCTCAATTTGAAATTTGAGATATCTTTCTTGGACCTGGTAGAAACAGCTTTCTGACCTGAGATAGTTGAAATTTCTTCCAAACCAACATCAATCAGCTTTTTGTCTGCCACCGCTGCACCAATACCTTTGTTGATACAGATTTTTTGAATTTTAGGAACTTGCATCACCGACTTGAACTGAAACTTCTGCTTCAGAGCCGGAACGATCTCCTTTAGGTATTTTTCTTTTAGTCTTGGAGTTGCCATTATTTTATAAATTCTCCTGTTTTTTTCGAAAAACGTTGAAGCTTGCCTTCAGCATTAAGTTTGCGCCCGGTTCTGGTAGGCTTTCCTGTAGCAGGATCAACTAACATCAGGTTACTGATGTGGATTGTTCCTTCCACTTTTTTAATCCCACCTTCAGGCTTGCCTGCTGATGGCTTTTGGTGTTTCGTGATCATGTTGATACCTTCCACCACCACACGGCTCTTGTCCATAATCACCTCTAAAACTTTTCCGGTCTTAGGTTTTTCAAGGGTGCCTTTATCGTTACCAGCAATCACCATTACGGTGTCGCCTTTGCGAATGTGCAGTTTTTGCTGCTTGTTAAACTTCCTTTCCATTGCTTATAATACTTCGGGTGCCAGTGAAACAATTTTCATAAACTGCTTTTCGCGAAGCTCACGTGCCACAGGACCGAAAATACGGGTGCCGCGGGGTTCATTCTGAGCGTTCAATAAAACAGCTGCATTGTCTTCGAAACGGATATACGATCCATCCTTTCTTCTTATTTCTTTTTTTGTGCGAACAACCACGGCAGTAGAAACACTACCCTTTTTCACCTGGCTGGTTGGAATAGCCGACTTTACCGTAACAACGATTTTGTCGCCCACGCTGGCATAACGCCTTCCTGTTCCGCCCAGCACGTGCAAGCAAAGAACTTCTTTGGCTCCACTATTATCTGCTACAATAAGTCTGCTTTCAGTTTGTATCATGATTACTTCGCTTTTTCAATGATTTCTACAAGTCTCCACCTTTTGCTCTTACTCAACGGACGCGTTTCCGCAATGCGAACGGTATCACCAATGCCTGCCTCATTTTTTTCATCATGAGCCATCAATTTTGTGGTCTTGTTCATAAACTTTCCGTAGATCGGATGTTTCACCTTTCTATCAATTGCAATAGTGATACTCTTTTGCATTTTATTGCTAGTCACCTTGCCCGTTTTTTCTTTTCTAAGATTCCTTTCCATATGGAAATTACTTTTGAAGTTCTTTAGCTCTTAATTCTGTTTTCAGCCTGGCAATAAGTTTACGCGTCTCGCTGATTTTCATTGGGTTTTCAACTGACGAAACCTGATGAGCAAACCTGATTTTACGCAATGCTTCACTTTCGCTACCAATCTTTTCGTTAAGCTCCTCTTTGCTCAACGCTTTTATATCTGTGTTTTTCATACCTATTTAGCTTGTGCCTCTACGTAATCTCTTCTAATGGTAAACTTCGTTTTCAACGGAAGTTTTCCTTCTGCCAATGCCAATGCTTCTTTTGCTGTGGCAATGGTAACACCACCAGCTTCGAATAAAATAGTCCCTGGCTTCACCACTGCTACCCAATATTCGGGAGCACCTTTACCTTTACCCATACGCACTTCGGCAGGCTTTCTGGTGATAGGCTTGTCAGGAAAAATCCTGATCCATACCTGGCCTTCACGTTTCATAGCACGGGTAACAGCTACCCTTGCTGCTTCCAATTGACGAGCTGTAATCCATCCGGGCTCAACAGCTTTCAGGGCAAAAGAACCAAATGCAATGGTATGCCCACGAGTGGCCATGCCCTTCACTTTGCCTTTCTGCATTTTTCTGAATTTCGTCCTTTTTGGCTGTAACATGTTAGTCTACTTTACTATATCTACCTAATTAACTATCTCTTTCCACCAGCACGATTTGGGCCAGCTCCACGATTAGCACCTGGCGCTGAACTCCCGCCACGGTTAGGAGCTGCACCACTGCGGTTTCCGCCACGATCACCACCGCCTCCACTTCTTCTATCGCCACCTCTGTCTCCACGATCGTTTCTATCTCGAGGCCCTGCGCTTCTTCTTTCGCCTCCTGGTCCACCACCTTTATTTTCGCCTTGCGCATTACTTACCATTCCTACATTAGGGGACAAATCGCGCTTGCCATAAACTTCGCCTTTGAAAATCCACACTTTGATACCAATCTTTCCATACACAGTCTGTGCCTCTGAGATAGCGTAATCAATATCAGCACGCAGGGTGTGCAAGGGAATCCGACCCTCCTTATATTGTTCAGTGCGAGCCATATCGGCACCAGCCAAACGTCCGGATAACTTTATTTTGATACCTTCAGCACCAACTCTCATAGCTGAAGCAATTGCTTGCTTCATTGCCCTTCTGTACGAAATCCTTGCTTCGAGCTGCTGAGCTACTGACTCACCAACTAGTTTTGCATCCAACTCAGGTCTTTTTATTTCGAAGATGTTAATCTGCACATCCTTTTGGGTGAGCTTCTTTAACTCTTCTTTGATTTTGTCAACTTCAGTTCCTCCTTTTCCAATGACAACACCCGGACGGGCAGTGTGCACGGTCAGCGTGATTCTCTTAAGTGTGCGCTCAATAACTACTTTTGAAATGCCACCTTTAGGAATACGGGCATCCACATACTTTCTGATCTTCTGATCTTCAACCAATTTATCAGAGAAGGTTTTGCCACCATACCAACTGGAATCCCAGCCGCGTACAATTCCTAATCTAAAGCCAACAGGGTTAATTTTTTGTCCCATTATTACTTAATTTCTTGTTTGGATTTTCCTTCAACAACAGCTGGCCTGCCTACCGGCAAGGCAGGCATTCTATCCACAACCAAGGTTACATGATTGGATCTCTTTCTGATACGATGAGCCCTTCCTTGGGGAGCTGGTCTCAAACGTTTCAATTGACGGCCGCCATCAACAAAAATTTCTTTTACGAATAAGTCCGCTTCTTCCAACTTCACATCGCTATTCTTAATCTGCCAGTTTGAAATGGCGGAGAGTAAAAGTTTCTCAAGTTTAGCGGCCGCATGCTGTGCTTCATATTTAAGAATGCTGAGGGCCTTGCTCACCCGCTCACCGCGGATAATATCAGCCACCAATCTCATCTTTCTAGGAGAGGAGGGTACATTCTTTAAGTAGGCTGTTGAAGGTCCTTTTTTTGCAGCTTCTTTTACAGCTGCAATTTTGGCTCTTTTAACAACCGATCTTTTTGTTTTCTTTTCTACTGTTTCCATGTCAGCTTACTTTTTACCTCCACCTGAACTAGATGCTGGCCCTGTTGCTTTGTTATTACCTGAGTGACCTTTGAATGTGCGTGTTGCAGCAAATTCACCCAACTTATGGCCGATCATATTCTCTGTTACATACACTGGAATAAACTTGTTGCCATTATGCACCGCAAAGGTGTGGCCTATCAAGTCAGGTGTAATTGTTGATCTGCGCGACCAGGTTTTGATCACAGATTTTTTTCCGGATTTCTCCATGACCTGGACTTTCTTTTCGAGGCGTACATCGAGGTACGGACCTTTTTTTATTGACCTTCCCATTGTTATTTCTTCTTCCTTGCAATGATTAAACCATCAGAATACTTTTTCGGGTGACGTGTTTTCTTACCCTTTGCCAATAGACCTTTACGTGACCTCGGATGACCACCTGAAGCTCTACCTTCGCCACCACCCATCGGGTGATCCACAGGGTTCATCGCTACCGGCCTTGTGCGAGGACGAACCCCTCTCCAACGGCTACGGCCAGCCTTACCCACACTTTCATTCATGTGCTCAGGGTTTGATACCGCTCCAACAGTAGCCATACATCTTGCTAACACAAGACGCATTTCACCAGAAGGCATTTTTAATGTGGCATACTCACCTTCTCTTGCTACCAATTGAACAAATGACCCTGCACTGCGTGCAATTGAAGCACCCTGGCCTGGTCTATTTTCTACATTATGTACAATTGTACCAATTGGAATTTTTGCTAAAGGAAGAGCATTTCCTACTTCAGGGGCTACATCTTCACCGGACATCAGCGTCTGGCCAACGGTAATTCCTTGCGGAGCTACTATATACGTTTTGAACCCATCAGCATAGTATAATTTGGCAATGCGAGCAGTGCGGGTTGGATCGTATTCGATCGACTGCACAACAGCCGGTATTCCAAACTTATTTCGTTTGAAATCAATTTCTCTGAGTTTTTGCTTATGGCCACCACCTATGTAGCGCATGGTCATTGTACCCTGGCTATTACGGCCACCAGTTTTTTTCAGGGTAGTCAACAAGGATTTCTCAGGTTTGGTCTCAGTTATATCTGAGAAACCAGGAGAAAGCCTGTGACGGGTGCCTGGGGTAATCGGTTTAAGTTTTTTCAACGCCATCGTTTCAATATTATACGTTGCTATAAAAATCTATTACTTCGCCTTTTGCCAATGTCACCATCGCCTTCTTATAATTAGGCTTGCGACCTGAAAGAACTCCTGCCTTGGTATGTCGGGTTTTTAACTTTCCCATTACCGTAAGCGTATTCACACGCTTAACATTTACTCCATACATTTTTTCCACTGCGTTCTTAATCTCTACTTTGTTTGCATCCGCATCTACAATAAATCCGTAGGTGCCTTTCTCATTCAGAGCAGAGACTTTTTCAGTAACCAGGGGTTGTTTTAATATGCTCATGACTGGTTATTTTAAAAGGTTATCTATTTTACCAAGAGAGCTCTCTACCAAGATCAGCTTATCAGCATTCATCAAATCAAATGTTGTGATCTGTGATGCTGTAACGATTTTGGTATTTTGAACATTTCTACCTGACATTACAATGTTCTTGTTTGCTTCAGGGAGAACGAGGAGGGTCTTTTGATTATTTAAAGCCAATGACTTCAGCATATTTTGATATTGCTTGGTCTTTGGGGCATCGAAGTTGAAATCTTCAAGGATGGCGATCATATTATCTTTCGCCTTATAACTCAGGGCAGATTTCTTTGCCAACTCTTTTACCTTCTTATTCAACTTGAAGGAGTAGTCGCGGGGCTGAGGACCGAAAACACGGCCACCACCTTTAAACAAAGGACTCTTGATGTTACCAGCCCGGGCACCACCAGTTCCTTTTTGTTTCTTGATCTTTTTTGAAGATCCTGAAATCTCGTTACGCTGCTTAGCCTTGCTGGTGCCTTGGCGCTGATTGGCCAAATAACTTTTTACATCCAGCCAAATC
>JANOLM010000282.1:0-2932 GCA_031419815.1 Bacteroidia bacterium | reverse complement strand
AAGAGAAGCTGTTGGAATTACACCAGGATTGATTAGGGTTTCCGTTGGACTTGAAGATTTAAAGGATGTGATTGCTGATATTGAGCAGGCAATAAGGAATAGTATATAACTTTCCTGAGCTAAGAATCTCAAAATTACTTCCCGGAAACAATCGCGATTACCTTTCCCGTCACTGCATCAATCTCTGCGCCTCCTATTGTTCCAATATTAGTTAACACGATCACAGAAAGATTTTTTTCGAAGACCATCGCCAGTGCCGTTGTCGTCCCTGGCTGGATACCCCCGTGCCAGATAACTTCCGGATGTTGAGATAAACCCAGGATCCAGCCAAAGCCATAATTTGTGGCTTTGCCGTCTGAGGTTTTTAAAGCAGTAGTCATCTGTTGAAGCGTTGCATGCTTAACAAGTTGACCATGCTGCAACGCCATGGC
Organism: Bacteroidia bacterium; assembly: GCA_031419815.1. Taxonomy (GTDB): domain Bacteria; phylum Bacteroidota; class Bacteroidia; order Cytophagales; family Cyclobacteriaceae; genus ELB16-189. Next base: position 2,501 of record JANOLM010000282.1, on the reverse strand, counting down.
AAAACGCGCGAGATCCTCAGCAGAGGATAACAACCCGCCACCGGGCCATCGGTAACTCGAATTAATGTAGCGGGCGTTGTAAAGTTTGCCTTCAACTAAATCATAAAAGCGTGCGCGGTGATGGATGATTTCCATAGGCTCATCGGCATACGTTTGGGTCATGCCCGCGCGTTTGAAGATATTTTCGGTCAAATAGTCCATGAAACTCATGCCGGATGCGGCTTCTACAATGACTCCCAGTAACACATAACCATAAGTTGTGTAAGTAAGCTTTACTTCAGGCTTGTGCATCAGCGTGTCGTTCTTAAAAACTTCCAGCCCTTCGGTCAGGCTCTTGTAGGGCTTCATGTTGAACTCATCCTCACCGCGATAATGCCGCACTCCGCTTAGGTGCCCCAATAGCTGACGCGTGGTTATCGGATATTTCTTTTTCGGAAAGGATGGAATATATTTTTGTATGGGTGCGTCCAGGTCGATCTTTCCTTGCTCTACCAATTGCATGATGGCCACTGCCGTAATGGATTTCGAAACGGAAGCGAGGCGATAAACAGTATTAGGCCTGGCAGGTGCATCATTTTCCAGATCAGCTTTTCCATATCCTTTGGACCAAATGATCTCGTTGCCTTTGGCCACAGCTACTGAAACACCTGGTGTAAGGGTACTGGCCATTAGTTCATTGATTGTAGAATCAATGGCGAAGATCTGTCGATTCGTTAACCTGTCCTTTTGCTGCGCGACAACAGGAGAACTAAATGTAATTATTACGAAAACAATCAATCCCGAAAGGAAAAAATCATGATGATCGAAAAGAGTAGTCTTCATATATCCTGATTGCTGAGTAATATAATTGAAATAAAAGTAAGGGATAAGTCAGATCAACCTTATTTTGTTGCCTGCATTTGTTCAATGGCAGTCCATCCCTCCGGAGTGATGCCCATAATAGCCATTCGCGCAATTTCTTCTGCTACCTGCTCAAGGATTGTTATTTTCCTTTTGCCCATTTATCAATTAGTTTGTAGGCAAGTTTTTTGCCATCAGTAAGGCTAAGCTTTTGGCTGGAATTGCTTTGCTTGCAGCCTTGGCTAAAAGATTTTCATATTCCTTTTTAGGAACGACCACGTATTCTTTCTTCTCTATTGTAAGTGTATCCATAGATAGATTTTTCAAATTCATTATTCAGTTGGCATTTCTTTGCTAATCCCTAAGTCCCAATGCCCAAGCCCTTGAATTAATAGACCGGCATATTAGGATCAATCTCTTTCGCCCAGGCGAGTACGCCACCTTTAAGGTTGTAAAGGTTTTCATAGCCTTCATACTTTTCCAGCCATAAAACCATCTCGCCACTTCGTTTGCCGCTTCGGCAATGAATGATTACTTGCTTGTCGCGAGAGATTTTGTCGGTGCTGTTCGGGATTTCGGCCATAGGAATCAATTCTCCGTCAAGGTGGCAGATGTCGTATTCGTGAGGCTCACGAACATCAATCAATTGGAATTCGGCATCTAAATCTTTTAACTTCTTTAATTCCTGAACGGTAATTTCTCTCATGTGTCTGTTTTGTACTCAAATATTTATTTTTCTTTTGACTAATACCACAAAAATCTTCACTATCGGTTAAAGTCACCCAGACCACTCCAAAAGAATGGGTTGTTAATGTTCTTCGTCCCTACTGAGCTAACGGAGAGTTGGGTTAAACGTGGTTTTAGAGACGCGTCTAAGCTTTTAGTGAACGATTGCATTTACACTTGAGAATTCATACCGGAGGACACTGGCATTAACAATCGCTTAATCCTTTAAAAAGGAGATCAGAATAAATCGAAATTGAAGTAAATTGAGAAAACTTTAAGGATAATATTATGCGACAAAATTTTTCATCAGGCGCCAAGTGGGAAGACATTGTGGGCTACTCACGGGCAGTTCAAATCGGTAACCAACTTGAAATATCTGGGACTGTTGCAACAGACGATAACGGAGTGGTTGGCAAAGATGACTTTTATGCCCAAACCAAATTCATTCTACAGAAAATCGAAAAAGTCCTGCATCAAGCTGATTTTAAGTTACAGGATGTTATTCGCACCCGCATGTTCGTTACCGATATCAGCCATTGGGAAGAAATAGGGAAGGCGCACGGAGAATTTTTTAAAAATATTAAACCCGTCACTTCAATGGTTGAGATAAGCGCATTGATTGATCCAGATTATTTGGTAGAGATTGAAGTTACTGCGGTGAAATAGGTATCATGTCTTGGGCATTAGGACTTGGGCCTTGGTAGTTGAGGTTTGAGCTTTTTACTTAGCCGTCATAATTTCACCAAAATGCTAATACCTAAGTTGGCGTTGAAGAAAATTTAGGTATTTGGCATTGGGACTTAGGCATTAGGACTTAGGTATTAGGACTTAGGACTTGGGTATTGGGCATTAGCATTTTGGTGAAATTATGACGGCTAAGTAAAAAGCTCAAACCTCAACTACCAAGGCCCAAGTCCTAATGCCCAAGACATGAT
>JANOLM010000281.1:0-5761 GCA_031419815.1 Bacteroidia bacterium | reverse complement strand
CCCTATGCCTTAGCCATTTTTGAAGAATCGCCATACGAGCAAGAGTTAATTGAGTCGGAAGTCTTTGCTGGCGAACAAGCTTTGAAAACGCTTTGGACAAAGAAGGTAGAAGAAGTGATCAGCCAAACTAATCTCAACTTGCCTGATTGGAAATTACAAACTCCTATAATGGGAGGACGTACTGGAAAACATAGCGAACACTTACAACCTTTACTTGATGAGATGAGCGAGGTCTTTAGAATTGACCCAACCGCACAATGGTAAACAAATGAAGGAACTAGTGTTAAGTTAACCGTGAAATGTTAATAGTTAATCGTAAAAGTCACTGTAAAATCAGATAGCCTTGGCAACCTTACCTCTATCCTCTCCACACAGGAGAGGAAGTTTTGGAGCCTAACTACATGGCATTGAATTAGGATTAAATAAAATCAACAAATTGATTTCAACTATAACCATAAAGAAAGTTTACGAGTGGCTAGAGGAAGTGAAAGACCCGGAGATTCCGGTGCTTTCATTGGTAGACCTTGGTGTGGTGACAGAAGTGGAAATTGATGGCGACCATATACGGGTTGAATTGACTCCCACCTTTGCGGGCTGCCCCGCCATGGACATGATGAAGCATGAGGTTTTGGAAAAACTAAAGATCAATGGAGTTAAAAATCCACAAGTAGAAATTTCTTTTCGTGTACCCTGGTCTTCAGAATTTATTTCGGAGAAAGGAAAGCAAGCACTGAAAGAATTTGGACTGGCACCACCCCCGTCCAATAAACTTTTCACCGATCTGGAAATTTTGGAAAGTGCAATTTGCCCGCGGTGCGATGGCACTCATACACAGCTTAAAAATTCATTTGGATCTACACTTTGCCGATCACTCTACTTCTGCGAAGATTGCCGCGAGGCTTTTGAACAGTTTAAACCACTTTAAAATATTACTATCGAAATTAACTTTTGAACCCACAATTTCTATATATGTACTCCCTATTTTTTACACGATCTTAAAAGGCATGAAAAGAGAAAATCTGATTTTGCTGCTCTTCATTTGCTGTGCAGCAGGATGGGCATCGTGTAACAACCGCACCTCCGCTCTTGAACGTAATAACTACACCCACATTGACTCTCTGACAGATACGTACCTGAACCTGCAGGACAGCCTATTAATTGCGTGGAATGTGATGGCGAAAGATGAGAATGAAAAGCTGCGGTCTATACATGAGGTACTGCAAGCCATGAGCAGTTCTGATTTATTTAATAAAAACCTGGTGGCGTCTTTGGAGCAAAGGTTAGAACAAGTAAAACGGATCCGGTTTAATCAAAAGACAATTGCCAATCCGCATGTAGTGGAAGAATATGACTTTGCTTCCAACTCTCTCATTTCCGAAATCGTAAGCCTGGCCGAATCAAATTTAACATTTATTCAAAAAAAAGAATTGCAGCCATTAATTGATGCTATAAAAGAAGCTGATCAACGAGTGAATTATTTCCGTTCTGATTATGATTTCATTGCGCAAAAGTTTAATCTCTTCTTAGATAATCACCAAAACCATCTAAAGGAGATTGATCAAAATGCAATAAATGGAAAGAGGCCACTCTTTCAAATGGCCTCAGACAATTAATAAAGGGCATCTCTAAAAACTCCTTTTGACCTTCTCCTTGTGGAGAAGGATTGAGGATGAGGTGGTCAAAGGCCAGGTTTTTAGAGATACCCTAAAATACTTTCTTCTTCAAAAGGTTAATACCTTTTTCTATCTCCTCTACCAGCTCCGTCCCTACTGCGGCCACCACCACTACTACTTCTACCTCCTTTAGCACCACCGTAACCACTGCCACCTCCACTGCTTTTCTTTCCACCCCAAGCACGTTCTTTTCTCTCGCTTCTTTCTCCAGAATTGGATGGACCTGCATCCCTGGAATCCCTTTCGCGAGGAGCCCCAGTTAATTCCAGTCTCACTTTTCTGCCACGAACTTCAACGCCATCAAAACCTTGAATTACCTTTTGAGTAAATGCTTTGTCAATTTCCACAAATGAATAGGCACCTTTCAAATCAATTTTTCCAACTTGGGTCTTATTCACTTCACCAAAATCACAAATCAATCCGAGCAATGTGCCTGGCTCTAACCCATCCATTTTACCAACATTTATAAAAATACGGTCGCTGGTTGTGCTGGTTGCACCGCGATCATATGCTCCATCTTCAAAACTTCTTGTCCTATCTGCTTTATTAAGATCCGGTGCATCGCGATAGTATTCTAAGAACCTGTTGAACTCGATGGACGCAAAGCGTTTAATAATTTCCTCTTTGCTAAAATCAACTAGCTCATGAAATACTTCTGGTAAAAAGCTATCTATCTCCTCTTCGTTGACTTCAACTGTGCGAAGTTTATGCACAAATTCCATTAACTTCTTCTGGCATACTTCATCACCTGTAGGAATATTTATTTTAGTAAACCTGCGCTTTAAATTCCTTTCAATTTGTTGAATACGTCCTACTTCCCTCTTGGAAACGATTGCCAGCGAAATACCTTTTTTACCTGCCCGGGCTGTACGTCCGCTGCGGTGAGTGTAGTATTCCATTTCATCAGGCATATTCATGTGGATCACATGGGTAATGCCGCTTACATCAATTCCACGTGCCGCAACATCGGTAGCTACTAAAAGCTGAAGTGTCTTATTTTTAAAACTTCGCATCACCTTATCGCGCTGTAGTTGCGAGAGATCACCGTGCAAGGCATCGGCATTGTAGCCGTCCTTAATTAAATGCTCTGCTATTTTCTGAGTATCAATTTTTGTGCGACAAAATATGACCCCAAAAATATCGGGCGTGTAGTCAACTATTCGTTTTAGCGCCAAATATTTGCTTCGTTCATCAATCACAATATATTGATGTTCGATGTTTTCATTGCCTTGATTGCGCTCGCCCATGGTAACTTCCTGAGGCGATACCATGTAATTTTTAGAAATTTCCCGAACTTCTTTCGGCATGGTGGCTGAAAAAAGCCAAACATTCTTTTCTTTCGGTGTGCCGGAAAGAATGTCGTCAATAGCTTCTTTAAAACCCATGTTTAGCATTTCGTCTGCTTCGTCCAGCACGACATACTTAACAGTTCCCAAGTTGATAACCTTGCGCTCGATCAAATCAATAAGACGGCCGGGCGTTGCCACAATAATGTGAGCGCCTCGTTTTATCTTCCGTATCTGATCAGAAATACTGGCACCGCCATAAACGGTAACAATATTCAGATTCCGATTACCTTTTGAAAAGTTTTCTAAATCAGTCGTGATCTGTACACTCAACTCGCGAGTTGGCGCAAGGATCAATGCCTGAATGGTACGATTGTTCTCGTCTATTAATTGCAAAAGTGGCAAGCCAAAGGCCGCAGTTTTACCTGTTCCGGTTTGGGCCAGACCAACTAAGTCTGTATTGCCCTGAAGCAAAATCGGTATTGCTTTTTCTTGTATGGGTGTAGGTGTTTCAAATCCTAGTTGGCTAATGGCTGCCAATAGTTCACCGGAGAGACCCAGTTCATCAAATGATTTCATTAAATTTTGTTAAATAATCTACAAAGGTAGGTTAATTATTTGAATGGGAGGAAAATTGCAGTAAATCCAGGTTCAGCAGAATATATCACTCATGAATACAAATCCACTTCCATCTTATTCTGCCCTTTCCGAATTAGCATAAGATTTACCTAAATTTGGTAAATGAAAACGTTGAGAAAAATTGGATTCTTTACCGCCTTCATTATTCCCGCGTTGGTCATACTAGGATGTTACCTTGGTAGCGGATGGAATTATCTGTCCCTATTTTTTTCTTTTATACTGATACCTGTTATTGATCAACTTATTGGACCTGATACTTCAAACTTAACGGAGGGCGAGTCAACTTTAATTTCTGAAGAATTTTATTATCGCTTTGTCACCTACGTATGGACGTTTGTCCAAATGGCTTTTCTAGTCTGGGGAGCTTATGCAATTAGTAAAAATTTGATCCAGACACCTTTTGAATGGGTGGGTTTCATTATCGGTTTTGCATTGGTTACAGGTGGCATTGGCATTACTGTGGCGCATGAACTTGGTCATAAAAAATCATCACTGGAACGCTTTTATAGTAAGATGCTATTAATGACTGTTTGCTACATGCATTTTTATATTGAACACAACCGCGGTCATCATGTAGCAGTGGCAACCCCTCAGGATCCGGCAACCGCCCGAAAAAACGAGTCCTTCTATGCCTTTTGGTTCAAATCTGTTTTTGTTGGCTACACGCATGCATGGAAATTGGAACGTGAAAAATTAAAAAAAAGAAACGAATCCATTTTGAGCATACAAAATGAAATGATTTGGTTTTCAATTTTACCAATCGCCTTTTGTATACTACTAACTGCTGTTTTCAGCTATCCCCTCGGAGAAATAATTTGGGAAATCCCACTCTTCTTTTTCGCTCAAAGTTTTTTTGCCTTCACGTTATTGGAGCTTGTAAATTACCTGGAACATTATGGAATCGTGCGCAAACAAATAGCTCCCGGAAAATATGAACGTGTAAACCCGCTTCATTCCTGGAATGCCAGCCATCTAATCAGTAACTTCTTCCTATTTCAATTACAACGCCATTCCGATCACCATGCAAATGCAATAAAACGCTACCAGGTTTTGGATCATTATGATGAAAGCCCTCAGCTTCCCTTTGGTTATCCTACCATGATCATGATTGCACTTCTACCGCCCTTATGGTTTAAGATGATGAATCCGCGATTGGGGAAATGGGAAGAAAAAATTCGTACAACCAATCTTTCAATAGATTAGATTCATTTCCCTGTTCCAGCACTTATACTCCAGCTTTATCTGTTCGTGCTACCAGTTCTCAAGCATCAGATAGTCATTTTTACTTTTTCAGCAGCACTAATTAGCCGGATGACAACCGACTTTGATATTGGTGTGCGGCTGCCTCTCGCAAAATGATTATGAGGCACAACAGCATTTGACTCAGGAAAATAAGTGGCTACATTTTGTGAAGGAATATTGTAGGGAACTACGGTAAAATTCTCTGCCTTTCTTTGAATGTTATCATACGAACTGACGATATCGACAACATCACCTTTTCTTAGCCCCGAAGCTTGAGCATCCTTTTCATTCATGAAAACTATACGTCTGCCATTATGAATGCCGCGATAGCGATCGTCCAAACCATAGATAGTTGTATTGTATTGATCATGGCTCCTGATCGTCATCATCAAAAATTCTCCTTCTTTAAGCCGATGATCTGCTAAGGTGTTAATTGTAAAATGAGCTTTTGACGATGATGTATTAAATTTCCCGTTCCGTGTTTCATTAGGCAAATAGAAACCTCCATTTATGCGAACACGTTTATTGAAATTCTCAAAGCCGGGAATAGTTTTTTCTATTAAGTCGCGGATGTGATCATAGTTCTTGCTCAGATCATTCCAATTCAAAGGAAACAAAAATTGAGAATCAAATGTTGCCCTCGCTAACTCCGCAACAATCTTTGGCTCGCTCATTAAATGTTCTGATGCCGGAACTTTGCTTCCTTGCGATTTATGCACAACACCAGCAGAGTTTTCAACACTTATAAATTGTTCCCCACTTTCTTGTACGTCCTCCTCTGTCCTTCCCAGACAGGGTAAAATCAAAGCAATCTTCCCATGCACCAAATGATTTCTATTGAGCTTAGTAGAAACCAGAACGGTCATGTCACACTTCTGCATTGCCTTACCCGTAAACTCTGTATCGGGAGTTGCAGACAAA